>JBBSGQ010000288.1:0-4905 GCA_038253965.1 Acidimicrobiales bacterium
ACCCGGACCTGACGAACTCAGCCTTGGTCACGATCGGCGGTCGGTGGCCACAGAACGCGGCATGGGGCTGGAAGCGCTCGGGGTCTATCCGCCGGCGGGCGTCCCCAGAGGGGGTCGACCAGCGAAGGACGTTGAGCACCTCGCCTTCCACCGCAACCCGGTAGCCGACCACGCCGTGCTCGCCGGGCGGGAGACCAGTGGCGATGGACGTCAGCGCCGTGGCCGTCGTCGTCGGAGCGACGCTGTTGATCGGGCCACCTGCCATCGCCGACAGCGTCGGAGCCAGGTGACGTCGGGCTTCGAGTTGCTCCCAACCCAGTCCGTCGAGCACTAGCAGCACCACCTGCTCCGCGTCCGCTGCGGCGCGGGGCAACCAGGCAGGGACCTCATCCCCGGGTTCCAGCAACGCAGGAACCACGTTCGCGATGCACGCTCCGCCGTACTCGGGGATCACAGGCTGTCCCACGCGGATCCTTTCGTGCTGCGTGCCTGGCCAACCTATCGGCTCGAGTTCGCCGCCACGTCCTGGCCCCGACCGACGTTTCCAGCAGGTCGGTCCCACCCCTGGGCGGCGCCGTACGATGGGCGGAGTGAGGGTGTCCACACGAGGTGACTACGCGAGCAGGGCACTGTTGTCGCTCGCGTTGCACGAGGAGGGGACTCCGACGTCCGTGCGAGACATCGCAGAACGAACGGCGCTCCCCCAGCCCTACCTCGAACAGATCCTCCTCGCGCTCAAGGGCGCCGGGCTCGTTCGCTCGAAGCGCGGGGTGGGCGGCGGCTACGTCCTCGCCCGTCACGCGTCCGAGATCACCTTGGCCCAGATCGTCAGCGCGGTCGACGGCCCGATCGTGGTCGGTGATTTCGGCGAGCCTCATCAGAACGGCGCATGCGACCACGAAGGCCAATGCGTGCTGCTCGCCGTGTGGGCCGACGTGGGCGAGCGCATGCGGCACCATCTCGAAGGCCGCACCCTTGCCGACACCGCAGCCATCGCCCGAGGTGAGGCGGCCTGGCCGGAGGTCAGTTCGATCGCGCAGCCGGCGGCCGAGTCGGGCTGAGGGTCGCCAGAACTGCTGCGATGTCATCGGGCAGCGGTGAGGTGAGCTCGCAGCGCTCGCCAGAGCGAGGGTGCACGAAGCCCAGCGTCGCCGCATGGAGGAAGGGGCGGGGACACGTGAGTGACTGGCGGGCTCCGTCGTACCGGTCGTCGCCGACGACGGCGTGCCCGATAGCAGCGAGGTGGACGCGAACCTGGTGCGTGCGCCCGGTCTCCAGTCGGCACTCGACGAGTGATACCTCGACTGGATCGGTGAACGACTCGAGAACCTCATAGCGGGTTCGAGCCTCCTTTCCCCTCGCCGCCACGACCATGCGTGTAGGCGTGCGCTGACTCCGGCCGATCGGCGCATCGATGAGACCCTGGGTCGTGTCAGGACGACCCCATACCAGTGCCCGGTATCGGCGATCCACCGAACGAGCTCCGAGCTGGTCGACAAGCGCTTCGTAGGCATCTTGCGTGCGGGCGACGACCATCAAACCCGACGTGCCCTTGTCCAGGCGGTGCACGATCCCCGGCCGCGACGGGTCTCCCACGTCGATCAACTCCGGGAACCGGGCAACGAGCCCATTGACGAGCGTGCCCTGTTCCACGCCTGCGCCCGGGTGCACCACCAACCCAGCTGGCTTGTCGACAACGATCACGTCGCGGTCCACGTGGCGGGTCGGTACGTCGACACTCGAATCGGCGACGACCCCTGGCGCTTGCTTCGCCGGCAACGCCACGTCGACGGACGCGCCAGTCGGGACCTTCACCGCGCCTCGGGTGCACTCGGCCCCGTCGAGCAACACCGCTCCGTCCGACACCAGCGCGGCTGCTTCGGCTCGGCTCATCCCGGTGATCATGGACACCACGCGATCGAGCCGTTCACCCGCCAGACCGTCAGGGATCTCTTCGTGGTGAGTGAACGGGGGCCGGTAGCTCGAACGGAGTGGACGCCCGGTCACTCGGGCGCTTTGCGCAAGTTGGCGATGACCGCTGTGCAGCCTCCGACCACGATGGCCGAGTCAGCCACGTTGAAGACAGGCCACCACTGGAGATCGACGAAGTCGATCACCGCTCCGCTGAAGAAGCCGCCGTCACCGCGAAACGCCCGATCCGCCAGGTTGCCCAGCGCTCCGCCGATGACCAGCCCGCCGGCCAGGACGCCTGTCCCTCGGCGGGCCGAACCACCCGACACGAGGAACAGAACGATGACCACGACGCCGAGCAGCGCGATGACCGGACCGAGGTTCCGGCTGCTCCCGATGCTGAACGCCGTGCCGGTGTTGTAGGCCAGGTTCAGCCGCAGTGAGCCGATCACGTGGATGGTCCGGCCGTCGTGCAACCGGCTCACCGCCCACCGCTTCGTGAGCTGATCGACGCACAGGACCACAGCGGCGGTCACCAGAAGCCTGTCGATACGACCGAACCGCGACACGGGACCGGGGTCCGCCAAGGTCGCCGACGACTCGGGATCCGGCAATCGCAGCTCGGCCACAGCGGGATCCTGCTCGTCAACCATCGGGAGTCACGACGAGCAAGGGCACGGCCATAGAGGGGACCAATGGTAGGTCAGCGCCGGCCGAGCCCCCCCGTCTTGTATTGGACCCGCTGACGGGCCCACGGAATGGCTTCGAGCCGCTCCTCGGGGACGGGCTCACCCGAGACCTCGCAGATGCCATAGGTGCCGAGCGCGAACTTGGCAAGCGCGTGATCGATCTCCTCGACCTGCGCTCGCGCCTGGGCCGACAACGCGAGGTCGCGTTCGCGCTCGATGTTGAGCGTGTCTCCCTCACCTGATTCTTCGTCGAACTGGACGTCACCCGGCTCGAAATCTGCGACGAGCGAATCCGCCTCGGCCTGCAGGTTCTGAGCCTGACGGGTGTACGTGGCCCGCTCGCGGACCAACGCCTCATGCTGGCGTTCGAGGAACTTGGCGTCGAACGGCGGCTCCGTCGGACGAGACGCTGCAGGAGGAGCCACGGAGTTGGATCGCGTCGACCTGTTGGTCGCGCGTGTGGCTGCTGCGGGAACGGCTGCGGCTTTCTTCTTCTTCTTCGTCGTCTTCTCGGCGTACACCCGGCTCGATGCCTTGACCGGCTGCTTCTTCGGCGAGCTCGCCGACGTGACGGCTCTTGAGCCCGACGTTTTCTTCGCGGAGGCCTTTTTGGGCGGCGCGGCGGCTTGCTTCGCCGCCGGCGCCTTCTTCGAGGTGGCCTTCTTCGCCGTGGCTGGCGCCTTCTTCGCCGTGGCCGGCGCCTTCTTCGCCGTAGCCGGCGCCTTCTTGGCGCCGCCGGTAGAGCTGGACTTCGCCATCGGGTTCCTTTCCGGCCGCAAAGGCGCCGGATGATATGGCTGCCCGACGCGGCAGTCAAGATCGACTGCCGCAGAGCTCGCTCAGTGACGACCGCGGGGTGATGCGTCTCGCACACCCCCGCTGGCAGCGGCCAGGCGCTCGAGCACTGTACGAACTATCGGCGCGTCGACACCGGTGAGCTTGAACCTCTTGCTGCGGCCAGACGCCCCGCTCACCAAGTGCACAGCACCCGGGGCCACCCCGAACCGGTCGGCCAGCAGCTTGGCGATCGCTTCGTTGGCGCGTCCGTTCTCCGGCGGCGCTGCGACGCGGACCTTGAGCGCATCGCCGTACCGACCAACGACCTCGCTGCGACCGGCGCCTGGCTGCGCATGGACGGAGAGGATGGCGGTCGTCTCGTCCTCCATGCTGAACAGGTCGTCGATCACAGGGTCTCCGTGGGCAAACCGGTGCCGATTCGAGGTCGGGACTGAGAAGCGCCCGGTTTACGCTACTGGCCCATGCCCTTCGGACCGGTCGATCCTGTGCTCGACCTCGTCGCGCTCGAGGAACGGGTGCTCGCCCGCTGGCGCGAGGGCGACTTGACAGCTCGCGTGGCCGAGGCTCGCAAGGAGGGCGAACCTTGGATCTTCTACGAGGGGCCGCCAACCGCGAACGGTCGCCCCGGCCTGCACCATGTCTGGGCTCGGGCGTTCAAGGATCTGTACCCGCGCTTCCAGACGATGCGGGGCCACCGCGTGCCGCGCAAGGGTGGCTGGGACTGCCACGGTCTGCCCGTCGAGTTGGAGATCGAAAGGGAGCTCGGCCTCCACTCGAAGCACGAGATCGAGAGTTACGGCATCGGCGAGTTCAACGAGAAATGTCGAGACTCCGTGCAGCGCTATGTGGAGGATTGGACGGCCCTCACTTCACGGGCCGGGGTATGGATCGACACCAAGGACGCGTACTGGACCCTCTCCAACGACTACATCGAGTCGGTGTGGTGGCTCGTCCGACAGATGTGGGACAAGGGCCTCCTGTACGAGGGTCACCGCGTCACCCCCTATTGCGCCCGGTGCGGCACTGCGCTGTCGTCGCACGAGGTCGCCCAAGGGTACAGGGACGTGGTCGACCCCTCGGTGTACGTCCGCTTTCCGCTCCTCGACCGCGACGCCGACCCGAGCATCGCCATCGAACCAGACGGTGACGGCGCCGATCTGCTCGTGTGGACGACCACTCCCTGGACACTCATCTCCAACGTCGCAGCCGCGGTCGGTCCGGCGGTCTCCTACGTCCGTATCGCCGACCCGGCCGGCGGACGCGACCTGATCCTGGCCGAACAGGCCCGGGCCCGCCGCTACCCCGATGCTGCGGTGCTCGAACACCTCACCGGCTCCGACCTGGTCGGCCGTCGGTACAAACGCCCGTTCGCCGTCCTCGCGCTGGATGACTCGGGCCAGCGCGTCGGGGGGGCCCCCAGACGGAGCACCGCCCACCCGGGGGGCCCCCAGCCCCAAGCACCCCCCGGCGGTGTATAAGATGACGGAGTGTGGCGGGGCCCCGAACC
>JBBSGQ010000289.1:0-4890 GCA_038253965.1 Acidimicrobiales bacterium
CGACGCCGAGCAGCCCCACCGCGACCGACGAGCCGGTCTGATGGAACACCTGGTAGGGAAGTGCCGCGACGGTGATGGTGCTCCCGACGAACGACACCGCTTGACCCACCCACAGGCGGCGGAAATCCGGTGACACCCGGAGCGGTGTCAGGTCGAGCAGCAACCCCATGTCCGGACCGTACCGGTCGGTCCTGGCGGCGCTCCCCACTCACACCGTCGATTTGGGTCATTCGACGGCGCATGGCGCAGTGGAATGACCCAAATCGCTCAAGTGGTGGCTGCGATGCGGTGGTCGAAGTCGTCGGCAAGATCGAGCAGCGCGGTTCGGCAGTCGCCACTGAACGCCGGACCGTGCATCAGCGCCAAGGTCTCGACATCGAGCTCGGCCAGGCGGCGGACGGTGGCGCCGCTGGCCGGGGCGAGTGATGACCCGTGGAAGATGTCCTCCGCGGCGATCGCCGGGCCGACGAGGTCCTCGTTGCTCGCCGCTGCGTAGGACCCGGTCCGGGTGAAGAGGTCGCCGCAGAAGAGCGTGCGAGTCGTCTCGTCGTAGACGATCCCCGCCTCCCAGGCGTGGGGCACGTGGGGCGTGTCGATCCAGCGGATCTGGTGGGCGCCGATGTCGAGCACCTGCCCGTCGCTGAGCGGCCGGGGCGCGCGATCGGCGAGGTCGGTCACCGAGACCATGCAGCCGGTCATGCTCTGTACGACAGTCGCCTGGGGCGCAGCGGCCAGCCACTCGTTCATCGCGCCACACTCGTCGGCCTCGACGTGCCCGAACGCGATCCAGCGCATCTGGTCGGCCGGCACCACTCGGGACACCGCCTCGGATACCAGCGGGAACATCTTCCGGGGGCCGGTGTGGAACAGCAGCGGCTCGTCGCCGGAGACCAGATACTGGTTGAAGCTGAAGTCCATCTCCGGTACATACGTCGTCATCTGGTGAACGCCGTCGGCGATCTCGGTGAGTCGTGTCTCCATCAGAATGGCACCTCCTGGGTCAGCAGGCCCTCGCCGGTGGCGCGACCTGACAGGGTTCGGCAGAACTCGACGGCGTCGAGGGTGATCATCTCGCCGTCGCCGTCTTTCGTAAAGGTGCCGCCAGCCGGTCCCTCCAACTGCAGCGTGAAGGGTCGACCATGACGCCGTGCCCACTCTGCGACCACGTCGGCGACGATCCGCCCGTCGTGGTCGGAGGTGAGGACGAGCTCTTGGCCCGTGGCCCGGGTGATGTCCACGCGGTGCATCCACGTATCGCGCGTGAGGATCACATCGAGAAGGTAGCCCAACCGCCAGGTCTCGACGGCTCCCGCCGCCTCCTGCTTCATGGGCATGCGGCGCAGCGGCCCGGGGACCCGCCCTCGGGCGCAGGCGGCCCGCGGTGCGACGAGAACGAGGCGTTCGATCAACTGGTCGGTGGTGAGGTGAGCACGCTCGCGCACCTGCACTGCGGTCATGCCGTCGATGAACGGCCCGTCGCCGGCCATCTTCTTGCCGGCCCGCATCTGGTGGATGAACTGGGGGAGCGAGGCGAACGCCTCCATGCCGCCCAGTACGTGTGCGGTAAGGGCCCGCACGTCCCAGGCCGGGCAGTCTGTCGGCTTCGCCCAGTCGTCGACCTGGAGCGATCGCACGAGCTGCGCGGCGCGCTGGTTCTCGGTCGTCGCGACAGCCGTCGCCTCTCGGCGGCTGATCTGTGGCACCAGTCCAACCTCGGTCGCGGTGATCGTCATCTTCGAGTCCCCCTCTTGTTGCGTTCGGTTGCGTGCTTGAAGAACATCTCCATCGCCTCATCAACCAAGCGGACCCAGCGCTCGCCGCCGGGGTCGTTGGAGATCTGCTGGTCAGTGATGCCAGTGCCGATGGCGGTCAGCAGATCGAGCGACGCCTGATCGGTGAAGCCCATGCCCGCCAACCGGGTACGCGTCGCCTCGAGGCCTTCGATGGATAGGGCGAAGGATTCGCTCGAGGGCTCGAAGCCTGGGATCGTCCGCTGGAACAGGAGCTGGTAGCGCACCGGGTCCTCAGTGCAGAAGGCGACGAAGGAGCGCATGCCTGTCTTGAGGTCCTGGAGCGGTTTGCCGGTGAACTCGAGGAGCGCTTGCCGCTCCACGAAATCCCGAGAACCCTCTGCGTACATCGCGTCGTAGATGGCGTGCTTCGAGTCGAAGTACGAGTAGAGCGACGGAGCTTGCATGCCGACGCGACGCGCCAGATCCCTCAGCGAGAGTGCAGCCAAGCCCTCGGTGCGAACGAGCTCCCAAGCCGCTTCGAGGATCTCGGCCCTGGTTGCCTCATGGCGTTCGGCTCGCCGATCACGAGTTGGTTTAACTAACACTGTTCGGAGTATTCAAGCGGGCTCCTCGTTTGTCAAGGCCGATCGCTGCGAGAGACCATTTGATCGCGACGGCGTAGCAGTAACGTCACCGTGCCGCACAGAGGAGTAGCCGTGCCTGTCACATCCGGTTTCAACCACGTCGCAACGTTGACCTCCGACATGGATCGGACCGTCGACTTCTACAAGCAGGCGTTTGCCGCTGAGGTGCAATTCGAGATGCAGAAGCAAGAGGACCATCCGCGCATGGTCATCCTCGATCTTGGCGGGGACGCAGCGCTGAACGTCTTCGAGGTGCCGGCCGAGGAGATCATCGGCGATCGGCGCCGCCAGGGCGGCCGGGGTGCGATCGACCACTATGGCCTCGCTGTCGACTCCCTCGAGACGCTCGAGGCGATGCGAACCCGGCTCGTCGATGCCGGCGCAGAGATCGGCGACATCCAGCGCCTCGGGCCGCTGTGGTCACTGTTCTTCCGAGATCCCGACGGCATGGAGCTCGAGGTCCTCTGCCAGGCCGACTGATCTCGCTCGGACGCGTTCCACCTCTCCGGGCGAGGGGTTGATCCCCGTCAGGCCACGACGATCTGGCCGTACGTGCTGCACAGGCCAGAAGCGGCGATGGCCAGGAAGGAGATGATGATGATGAGCACCACCCGCCTGCGCCATCCCCGCGGCAGCCGCGTAGCACCGGCTGAGGACGGCATGTACCACTCGGGCAACAGACCACCCGGCTCCTCCGCACGCGTTGCCCAGAACGATGGTGTGTCGTCGTCGACGATCATGTTGGGGTCGGCGGCAAGGGCAAGCACAGTGAGCTCATCATCGGTGAGCGGCTCGAACTCCTCGATGTCCAACACACGAGTCTCGGCCACGCTCGTCTCCTTCGGCAACACCACCCGAATTTGGGTCGTTTGACCAGCATTATGCCGGTCGATCGACCCAAATCGATGGCGGGGCGGTCCTGGTGCCACGTCCGTGAGCGGCTCGTCAGACGGACCGGTCCTGGTCCTTCCAGTACGGATCGCGTAGCTCCCGCTTGAGGACCTTCATCGCTCCGGACAGCGGAAGCGGCTCGGAACGGAACTCGATCGACTTCGGCACCTTGTAACCGGCGATCCGTTCCTTGCACCAGTCACGCAGCTCGTCCTCGGTCGCTGTCTGTGCGGTGTTCAACACGACGATGGCATGGACAGCTTCGCCCCATTGCTCCGACGGGATGCCGATCACTGCCACCTCGGCCACTGCCGGATGCGAAGACACGGCATTCTCGACCTCGGCGGAGTACACGTTCTCGCCGCCGGTGACGATCATGTCCTTGACCCGATCGACCAGGTAGAGGTACCCGGCTTCGTCCAGCCGGCCGGCATCGCCCGTGTGGTACCAGCCGCCGGCGAACGCCGATTCCGTCTCGGCGGGGCGGTTCCAGTACTCGCGCATGAAGTTGCCGCCCTGCGCACACACCTCGCCGACCTCACCCGTCGGCAGGATGGTGCCCTTGGCGTCCTGGATCGTCACGACGTTGCCCGGAACCGACCGTCCAGCCGACTTCAGCAGGTCGCCACCGGCGCGGTGCTCGGACGGACCGAGCACTGTGAGCAAACCGCAGTTCTCGGTCATGCCGTAACCCTGGAACACGTCGAGCTCGGGGAGCGCCTGCAGCAATCGCTCGAGCAGCTTCGTCGGCATCGGCGACGCTCCGTAGGTCAGGAACTTCAGTGCTGCCAACCGTTCCGGTGCGAAGTCAGGATGCTCGAGCATCATCTGCACCATCGTCGGAACCATGACAGTGGTGTTCACCTCGAGGCGCTCCATCATCTCGATGACCCTGCCGGGATCGAACATCGCGAGGAACGTGGTGGTGCCACCGACGATGGGGATCGTGAGGATGCCGCCGAGGGACGCGGCGTGGAACATCGGTGTCTGGTGGAGGTAGACGAAGTCCTCGGCGAACGGGAAGAGCATCCCGATCTTGCACAGGTTGAGCAACGCCGCCCGGCTGTCGATGAGGACGCCCTTGGGCAAACCTGTGGTGCCGCCGGTGTACATCAGGATGACCGGGTCGTCCTCCTCCAGCTCAGGCGGCACCACCGGCTCGCCCGCAGCCAGAAGGTCCTCGAAGGTGACGTCGTGGGGGACGTCGCCTGCACCGATCAGCACGACGCGCTCCACCCCTGCCGCCTTACGCACGCGGTCGATCAACGGCGCGAAGACCGCATCGACGAACACGGTCTTGCTGCCCGAGTCGGACAGGATGAACTCCAGCTCCTTGGGCGCGAGCCGCAGGTTGAGCGGGTTGACCACGCCTGCACCGAGGAACCCGGCATGCCACAGCTCGTAGAAGTTGTGGTTGTTGAGGGCCATCACCGCATAGCGGTCGCCCCGGTCGACGCCGAGTTCGTTGCGCAACCCGTGTCCGAGCCGCAGCACCCGGTCGACGTGCTCGGCATAGGTCGACGCCACCTTGTCGAACAGCATGATCGTCTGGACGGTGACGACGAAGAGCAGAACCAGCGTCGCGAACACGTCGATGATCCGCCGCCAACGCCGATTCGACA
>JBBSGQ010000290.1:0-4853 GCA_038253965.1 Acidimicrobiales bacterium
GCCGGCGTCGGACCCGACGACCTCGATGTGGTCGAGTGCCAGGACACCGACGCAGCCCGCGAACTGCTCTCGTGGTCCGAGCTCGGCCTGTGTGGCGTCGGCGAGCAACGGCGGCTCCTTGCGGCTGATCACTCGACCGAGTCGATGGCTGTGAACCGGTCAGGGGGGTTGCTGTCCAAGGGCGAGCCGCTCGGTGCATCGGCGCTCGGCCAGGTGGTGGAGGTGGTGCGCCAGTTGCGGGGTCAGAGCGGCGACCGCCAGGTCGATGGCGCACGGGTCGGGCTCGCCCACACCATCGGCCGCGGCGCCAATGCCAGCGTGACCATCCTCACCCGCTGACCCAACCCTCCAACCCTCCTACCCTCCTACCGATTTGGGTCATTTGACCGGACATACGGCGGTCAAACGACCCAAATTCGGGACTACGGGTCCTTCGGCAGGCCGAGGAGCCGTTCGGCGATGACGTTCTTCTGGATCTCGCTCGTGCCACCGGCGATGGAGAGCGCCCGGTTGCCGAGGAACCCTGCAGTCCACACGGCGCCCTCGCGATCGACGATCGCCGCATCCGGCCCGAGCAGGTCGAGCCCTGCTTCCTGTACGTCCTGCTCGTGGTGGACGCCGAGCAGCTTGCGGACGCTGGCCTCGGGCCCGGGTGATCCGCCGGCGAGCGCACGCAAGGTGATCCGCATGCCCAGCATGGCGATCGCATGGGCGTCCACTGCGAGGCGACCCAGGCGATCGACGACGAGGGGATCACCGAGCAGGTCACGTCGCTCGGCGAGCTCGAACAACGACGCGACGCCCGGCCCGAACGACGAACCCGAGGCCATCGACACGCGCTCGTTGGCGAGGGTCGTGCGGGCGCACTCCCATCCCGCGGTCGGCGGGCCGACGACACAGCCGTCCGGAACGAACACGTCGGTGAGGAACACCTCGTTGAACATGGCGACGCCGGTCAGTTCCCGCAGTGGTCGGATGTCGATCCCCGGCGTCGTCATGTCGACGAGGAAGCAGCCGATGCCCTCGTGTCGGGGGACGTCGGGATCGGTGCGAGCAAGGCAGATCGCCCAGTCGGCCTCGCGGGCCATGGTGGTCCACACCTTCTGACCGGTGATGGTCCAGCCGCCTTCCACGCGGACCGCACGGGTGGTGAGGCTGGCAAGGTCACTGCCGGCGTCGGGCTCGCTGAACATCTGGCACCAGTGGATCTCTCCCCGCAGCGATCGCGGGATCCAACGCTCCTGCTGTTCTCGTGTCCCGTGGTTGATGATCGTCGGGAGGACCCAGCCGGCGATCTGCAGGTGGGGCCGCCGGACATGTGCTGCGGCCAGCTCTTGGTCGATCACGAGCTGTTCTACCGGGTCGGCGTCGAGACCCCAAGGGCGCGGCCAGTGCGGAACGAGGTAGCCGGAGTCGGCCAGCACGCTGGTCCACTCCGTCTTCGGCCTTTCGATGAGGTCGGAGACGAAGGCCGCGATCCGCTCACGCACCGGTTCTGCCTCGGGCGGCAGGTCGACGGTGAGCGTCCGACGTTCACCGCCGATCACCGCTCCTGCCACCGCGCGACGAGCGGCCGGAGGCGGAGGCAGGAGGTGGCGCGTCGCCGTGGCGCGCTTCAAGAAGAGATGGGCGTCGTGCTCCCACGTGTAGCCGATGCCGCCCAGCACCTGGACGCAGTCCTTCGCACAGCGGAAGGCCGTATCGGGGGCGAGAGCCGAGGCGACCCCGAACGCCAGGGCGCTTCCGGCCGAGTCGGCCTCGTCGTCGAACGCGCGGGCGGCATCCCAGACAGCAGCCCGGGCCGCTTCGAGTGCTACCAACATCTCGGCCACCCGATGCTTCACCGCTTGGAACTGCCCGATCGGTCGGCCGAACTGCACCCGTGTACGAGCGTGTTCCGCAGCCGTCTCGACACACCACTCGCTGGTGCCGAGCGTCTCAGCCGACGTCAGGATCGCTGCCAGGTCGGAGACCGGCGCTCCCGCCCGCAGGCAACGAGAGGCCGGGACGGCCAGCGCTTCGACGCGCGCCGCGGCCAGCCGACGCGTGCGGTCGAAACTCGGACGCTCGGTCATCACCACGTCATGCCGGTCGATCAGGCACCAGACGCGCCCACCGTTCATCGCGACCGGCAGCAGGAGCACATCGGCCACCGCCCCGGACCACACGGCCGACACCGTGCCCGAGACGACGCGGCCTGACGCCACCAGATCGCTCTCGAGGGCGAACCCCGCCACGCACGTGCCGTCGACCAGGGCCGCGACAAGTGTCGAATCGGCGGCCCAGCGGGAGGCGGCGACCGCCGCGATCGCAGTGGAGAGGAAGGGGCCTGCCAGGGCGACGCGGCCGGTCTGCTCGAGCACCACCGCCAACTCGCCGATCCCGTAGCCCTGTCCGCCGTGTTCCTCGGCGACGGCTAGGCCCAACCACCCGAGGGCTGCCAGCTCCGGCCACCAGTCGGGCCGGTCGTCGGTTGTCGTCTCGAGCACGGCGTGCGCCGCAGCCACCGGCGTGTACGTGTCGAGCCACCGTCTCGCCGTGGCCGCCAGCGCAACGTGCTCATCGGTAAGGGCGAGGCTCACGGGTGGCACAGGTCCGGCAGTGGGTGGCGGAACAGCGCCGACGCGTTCTCGTGGGTGATCTTGCGCTGATCTTGCGTCGGCATGCCGGCCAGCCGGTCAGCCAGGAATCGTTGCGTGTCCGGCCAGGTCGAGTCGGCGTGGGGATAGTCGACCTCGACCATGATGTGATCCACCCCGATGCGCTCACGGATGGGCCAGATCGATGGGTCGTCCACCGAGCAGAACCAGAAGTTGCGCAGCAGCGCCTCGGTCGGAGTCAACTCCGTGGACGGCCACGCCGCTCGGCCGTGCCCCGACCGGTCGTGGATGTAATCGAGCCGGTCGGCGAGCAATGGCACCCAGCCGATACCGCCCTCGCTCATGGCGATGCGCAAGTCCGGAAACCGCAGCACGACACCGGACCACAACCAGTCGACGCAGGCGGTCAGCGACAGTGACGAGAACAGTGTGGCTGCGACTTCCACCAGCGGCCCGTCGAGCGCCATGTCCATCATGCCGGCACTCCCCACGTGGAGGCACACGACAGTGCCTGTCTCGGCGCAGGCTGCCAGCACCGGGTCCCAGGCGCCGGAGTGCAGGGATGGGTACCCGAGTCGGTGCGGCTGCTCCGGCAGCGACACCGCGGTGAAACCCCGATCGGCGTTGCGGCGGATCTCCGTGGCCGCCACCTCGGGATCGGCGAGATAGGTGATGCCGAGCCCGACGAACCGGTCGGGATACGCGGCGTGCCACTCCTCGGCGAACCAGTCGTTCCATGCCCGCACGCAGGCCTTGCCGAGCTCAGGATCGGAACACGAGGAGTAGACGGTGCCACAGAACCCGGTGATCTGGCTCGGGAAGTTGACCGACGCCCAGATGCCGGCAAGGTCCATGTCGGCCACACGGGCCGCCGGATCGAAGCATCCGGGGCGCATCTGGTCGAATCGCACGGGCTCCATCGGGGAACCGTCGCGGCTACGGCCGACCACCGCGTTCAGGCCGACCTGCGGGTAGGCCTGACCGTCGAACACCCATATCTCGTTGCCCTTCGACGTGGTCTTCACAAACGGCGCCCGCGCGGCGAGCGTGGCGGGCATCCGGCCCTCGAACAAGTGCTGCGGCTCGACCAGATGGTCGTCGACCGAGATCACCGTGAACTCGATTTCGGCCGGCGGAGGGTCAGGCAGCAGCTCGCTCATCGTGCGATTTGGGTCGATCGACCCGAATAATGCAGGTCGATTGACCCAAATTCGAGGGCGGGTCGGCACCGGTCGTTCATCCGACGAGCTCCCGGTACCGCTGGTAACGAGCAGAGGCGGCGGCCTGGAACGCAGGGTCGGGCTCCACCCGTCGCACGGTCCGCGCCCAGCGTCCGGCACCCGACGCATCGGGCTCCAAACCAGCAGTGACTCGCGCTAGATAGGCAGCGCCGAGGGCGGCGCCCTCGGGCGCTTCCACGACGTCGACCGGCAGCCCGGTGCCGTCGGCCAGCGCGTGGAGCCAGCCCGGACTGTGGACTCCGCCGCCGGTGGCCACGATGCGACGGCCGACCCCGCCGGCCAGGTCGAGCATGTGCCGCACCGCGAACGACGACGCCTCGTGCGCACCGCGTCGGATAGTTCCCGGACCCATGCCGATGTGCAGGTCATGCAGCGACGCCCGCCGATCCGGGTCGTGCAGCGGCACGCGCTCTCCCCGCAGGAACGGCTGCCAGACGGGCACGTCGTGGCGAGCAAGCGTTGCTCCCTCGTCGACTGCTACCAGCCGATCAACCCAGTTCAGGAACAAGCCACCTGCGTTCGACGGTCCACCGACCAGCGTCTTGCCGGGCACTGTGTGGGGCACGGTCCACAGCCCGTCGACCTCGATCCACTCCGGCACCACCGCCCACACGATCAGGGTGGAACCGAGGATCACGAGCACGTCGCCGTCACGATCAGCTCCGGCCACGATCTGCTCCCCGTAGGCATCGATCGTGCCCGGACCGAGCAGCGCACCTCCGGCTGCGGCCACCTGGCCGATCGCGTCGTGCCCAGATCTCAGCTTCGGTAACCGGGCAGTGTCGGTGAGCCCGGCCTCAGAAGCGACAGTGGCGTCCCAGTCGGTGAAGTCGAACAGCGGCAGGGTGGTCATGGCCACGACGGTGTCGATGGTCCCCTCGCCGCCCAGCGCGTGGTTCGCCACCGCTTGGGCCGGCCAGAAGCCCGCGGCGTCCGGGTAGGCGTCGACCAACCATGCCAGGAAGCGGACCAGTTCACCTGACTCCGCCGGGTTCTTCGTCGCATCACCACC
>JBBSGQ010000291.1:0-4828 GCA_038253965.1 Acidimicrobiales bacterium
ACGGGCCGTAAAAGGGCAGGATGTCGTTCGCTGCGCACGCGTCGACCATGCGGGCGATCGTGTAGTGCCAGAGATCCTGCTGGTAGGTGGCACGAGGCGCGTCAGGGTCGTCCGGATCGGGGTCTCGGCGAACCAGATAGCCGGGATGGCCACCACCGACCCGGGTTGTCTTCATCCGCCGGTCTGCAGCCAGATCGGCGGGACCGAGTGAGAGGCCCTGCATCCGCGGGCTAGCAGCGCAGATCTCCTCGACGTTCGCCACGCCGCGAGCCGTTTCCAGCAACGCATGGATCAGTACGGGACGGGTGATCCCAGCGCGGGCCTCGAGCTGCGCCAGCAGACGATCCACGTAGTGGATGTCCTCGGCACCCTCGACCTTGGGCACCATCACGACGTCGAGCTTGTCGCCTATCGCCGGTATCAAGGTCAGGAGGTCATCGAGCGCCCACGGCGAATCAAGGCTGTTGATCCGAGTCCACAGCTGCGTGTCGCCGAACTCGACGTCGCTGCCGATCTTGGCAAGCCCCTCGCGCGCTGCGATCTTGTTGTCGGCCTGGATGGCATCCTCGAGGTTGCCGAGCAAGATGTCGACCTTGGCCACGAGATCTGGCACCTTCGCCGCCATCTTCTCGTTGCTCGGATCAAAGAAGTGGATCATCCGCGACGGCCGGAACGGCACGTCGTGCACCGGCTGCGGAGCGCCGACAGCGAGCGGTCGGAAGAAGTCCTTGGGGGAGCGCATCGGGCCTCCAGGCACAGGTCGGGATCCGGGGGAACCCTACGAAGTGCCCCACGGCGCAGCAAAGGCGGAGCGAGCCTGTGCCGAGACAAGATGCCCGAGCCCAACCGAGGGTGCCTACGCTGCATCTGATCAGCACCGCCGAAGGGGAGCGCGATGTACGAGTGGTCCGAAGAACAGCTCATGGTCCGCGACGCCGTCCGACAGTTCATCGACAAGGAGATCCGTCCCCATGTCGACGAGTTGGAGCACGGTGACACGCCGCCCTATGACATCCTCCGCAAGCTGTTCGCGACGTTCGGCATGGACACCGCGGCGCGAGATCGGTTCAAGCGACAGATCGAGTTCGAGCGATCGGTGGCCGAGTCGCTCGAGCGCGGCGAGACACCGCTACAGAAGCCAGAGCGCGATGGCGGCGGCGATGCATCGCTCACGCTGCTGCCGATCATCGAGCTGTGCCGGGTCTGCCCCGGGATGGTCACCGCCATGGGGGTGTCGATGGGCCTCACGTCGGCGGCGATCAACGCCAAGGGCACGATCCGCCAGAAGGAGCGTTGGGTCCCTGAACTGCTGACGATGGAGAAGATCGGGGCCTGGGCGATCACCGAACCGAACTCGGGGTCAGATGCGTTCGGCTCGATGAAGGCGACGGCCCGTCGCGACGGGGACGAGTACGTCCTCAACGGCTCGAAGACGTTCATCACGAACGGCCCATACGCGGACACCATCGTCTTCATCTGCAAGCTCGACGAGGGCAACCTTCCCGCCGAGCGCAAGGTGTTGTCCTTCGTGCTCGACCGGGGCATGCCCGGGCTCGAGCAGTCCAAGCCGCTGCGGAAGATGGGCATGCACAGCTCACCCACCGGGGAGCTGTTCCTCACCGACGTGCGAGTCGGCATCGACCGGCTCATCGGTGAGACCGAGGAGGTCGCTTCGGGAGGCCGCGCAGGCGCAAAGGCCACGTTCCAGCAGGAGCGCTCCGGTGTCGCAGCGATGGCGCTCGGCATTATCGAGGAGTGCCTCGACCGCTCGGTGGCGTATGCGAAGGACCGGGTCCAGTTCGGTCAGCCCATCGGGGAGTTCCAACTCATCCAGGACAAGTTGGCCCGGATGGAGGTGGCCAGGCTCAACGTGCAGAACCTGGTGTTCCGCACCGTCGAGATGTCGGCCGACGGCCGGTTGATGACGCTGGCCGAGGCGTCAGCTATGAAGCTGTACGCGGCACGAGCTGCGACCGAGGTCGCACTCGAAGCGGTGCAGCTGTTCGGTGGCAACGGATACATGAGCGAGTTCCGGGTCGAGCAGCTTGCCCGCGACGCCAAGGTCCTGCAGATCTACGCCGGCACCGACGAGATCCAGATCACCCACATCGCCAAGGACCTCCTCCGCCGCTGACCTACCGGGCGCCCTCAACCCCGTGCGGCCACCCCGATCCGTATTCCTCCGTGTCGAAGTACCCTCGACTGACCGCCCGAGGACCGCGGCTTCGCTATCGGCCTCGGGGATTCGCACGGGAGCTTTGGCGCACCCGGCTGGGCCAGTTTGCGTACAGGCCTGTGCAAAGCTCGTGGCCTTGACGCGCCATGCTGAACCGTCTTCGACACGGCCGACCGAGGAGCGTTGTCAGTGGTCTTGACCAGTATCCCCAGCCCCGGTTTCAAGACGCTGGACCTCGGGCCATTCCATCTCCGGATGTACGGCACGATGATCGCCCTGGGAGTGCTCGCAGCCGTCGGCCTGGCGCGGCGGCGCTGGCAGGCCCGGGGCGGTGATCCGAACGACATCAGTGCGATCGCCCTGTGGGCAGTACCGGCCGGGGTGATCGGGGCGCGGCTCTACCACGTCATCACTGACTGGAAGCGCTACGACGGGCATTGGATCGAGGCCCTCTACATCTGGAACGGCGGCCTCGGGATCCCGGGCGGCATCATCGGAGGCACCCTGATCGGCGTGATCGTGGCGCGGCGCCGGCACCTTCCGGTGCCCGACCTCATGGACGTCGCCGCGCCGGCCTTCCCGTTGGCACAGGCCATCGGCCGCCTCGGCAACTGGTTCAACCAGGAGCTGTTCGGCCGACCGACGAAGCTGCCGTGGGGGCTGCGCATCGACCCGGTCAACCGCCCGACCCGGTACGCCGACGTCGCCACGTTCCACCCGACCTTCCTCTACGAGGCGCTCTGGAACCTCGCCCTGGTGGGTCTCCTGCTCTGGCTCGATCGCCGTCGCCGCCTGCGACCGGGCTCCCTGTTCTGGTGCTACATCCTCGGCTATGCGCTCGGTCGTTTGTGGGTTGAAGATCTGCGGGTAGATCCGGCATCACTGCTGCTCGGTGTGCGGGTGAACATCTGGACCAGCGGTACCGCCATTGTGCTCGCCAGTGTCATCTTGATAGTTCGACAGCGACGTCGACCGTCGCCCGAGCAAGCCGTGGAGCTCGAGCAGGCCGGCGAGCCGGAGCGACCCGGGGCGCCCGATACGGACCTGGGTCATTCGAGCACCGAATCGGTTCCTGAATGACCCGCCTCGATCAGACGTCGAGCGAGCGGCCGATGATCTCCTTCATGATCTCGGTGGTGCCGCCGTAGATGGTGGTCACCCGCGCGTCGACGTAGGCACGTGCGATGGGGTACTCGAGCATGTAGCCGTAGCCGCCGTGCAACTGCACGCAGGCATCGACCACCCGCTTCTGTAGCTCCGTGCACCACCACTTCGCCTCGGCCGCCTCTTCTGCGGTGAGCTCACTGGCGATCAACGCCTCCGCGCAGCGATCGACGAAGACGCGGGCGATGTCTATCTCGGTCCGCATAGTCGCCAGCTCGAAGCGGCTGTTCTGGAACGAACCGACAGGTTGACCGAACGCCTGGCGCTCGCGGCAGTACTCGAGCGTCCAACCCAGTGCCGCTTCGGCCGCAGCCACACCGGCCGCGGCGATCGACAGCCGCTCCTGAGGAAGGTTGTGGACGAGGTGGGTGAAGCCTTGGCCCTCCGAGCCGAGCAGGTTCGCGGCCGGTACCTGTACGTCGGTGAAGAACAACTCGGCCGTGTCCTGGGAGTGCAGGCCGACCTTGTCGAGGTTGCGACCGCGCTCGAACCCGTCCATGCCGCGTTCCACGACGACGAGGCTCATGCCCTTGTGCCGCTGCTCTGGATCGGTCTTGACCGCAGTGATCACCAGATCGGCGTTGATGCCATTGGTGATGAACGTCTTGGAGCCGTTGACCACGTAGTGGTCTCCGTCTCGCAGCGCAGTGGTGCTCATCGATGCGAGGTCGCTGCCGATGCCCGGTTCGGTCATCGCGATGGCGGTGATGAGCTGGCCGGAGCAGATGCCTGGCAGCCAACGTTGTCTTTGCTCGTGGGTGCAAAGCGACAGGAAGTACGGCAGGCAGATGTCATTGTGCAGCGTGAGGCCGAGCCCAGCGCCACCTGTGCCCGAGCGCTGCACCTCCTCTCCGATGATGAGGTTGTAGCGGAAGTCGTCGACCCCGCCACCGCCGAACTCCTCCGGTACGGCCATACCGAGGAAGCCGTTCGAACCGGCCGTGAGGAAGAGCTCGCGCGGCACGATGCCGGCTGCTTCCCAGTCCATGTGGTGCGGCGCTATCTCCTTGGCCACGAACTGGCGGAAGCTGGCACGGAACAGATCGTGCTCGTCACCGAAGATCGTTCGCCGCATGACGTTCACGGTATCTGGGTCCGTTCCGCGGGCTCGGCCCACGCCGCCGATACTGTGCCGATCGATGCGGTTCACGGCCGAGCACGACCTCTTCCGGAGGACGCTGCGCGAGCTGTTCGCTCGAGAGATCACGCCTCATCTCGATGCCTGGGAGGTCGACGGCACCTTTCCCGCCCACGAGCTTTTCCCGAGGCTGGCCGCCGCCGGCATGCTCGGGCTCGAATATGCCGTGGCCGACGGCGGCCAGGGTGCCGACCACAGCTACACGGTCGTCCTCGGTGAAGAGTTGGGGCGCATCCCGGGCAATGGCGTGCCGATGGCCATCACCGTCCAGACCGACATGGCGACCCCTTCGCTGGCCCGGTTCGGTTCGGCCGAGCTGAAAGCGCGTTACCTCGCGCCGGCCTGCCGGG
>JBBSGQ010000292.1:0-4813 GCA_038253965.1 Acidimicrobiales bacterium
ACCAACGCACAGTCGAGGCGACCGCCGATCTGGACCGTGTACTTAGTCGTGTCGGAGGGGGGACTTGAACCCCCACGCCCTGTAAAGGGCACCAGCCCCTCAAGCTGGCGCGTCTGCCAATTCCGCCACTCCGACGTGGCTGCCGGGTGGGCCGGCGAGGGCGCGACTCTAGCGCGCTCGAAGCGCAACGATCGGCTGGGATGGCGCGATCAGCTCGGCGTGCTCAGGAGCAGACCGAGGCCGAGCGTGGTGAAGCCGAAAACCAGGGCGAGCACGACCGTCAGCCGGTCGAGGTTCTTTTCCACCACTGTCGAGCCTTGAGCTGCAGCGCCCATGCCGCCACCGAACATGTCCGACAGTCCGCCGCCTTTGCCGCTGTGCAGCAGGACGAGGATGAGCAGCATCGACGAAACGATGACATGCAAAGCGACGACGGCAAGAGTGAGCAAGGCGTACCTTTCGCGGAGAACCGAAACGGGGTCCGATCCAACGGTACAACGCAGCCACTGCGGCCTGAAACCTCGTGGCCTCACGGAAATCGAGGCGAGCTATTGAACCTGCACGATCTCTGCGAAGTGGCAGGCCACAGGATGCCCTTGCCCACGCTCGACGAGCGCCGGTTCCTGGTCACGACAGATGTCCTCGGCCTTCGGGCAACGGGTGCGAAATCGGCAACCCGAAGGAGGGTCGATGGGACTCGGGACGTCACCGGTGAGCACGATGCGGCGTCGGCGACGCTCCGCTCGCGGGTCCGGCACCGGCACTGCTGAGAGCAGCGCCTGGGTGTACGGATGGGCGGGCCGGAGGTAGAGGTCCTCGGCTGCCGCGATCTCGACGATCTTGCCGAGGTACATCACGGCGACGGTGTCGGAGATGTGGCGCACCACCGAGAGATCGTGCGCGATGAACACGTATGTCAGGTGCAGCTCATCCTGGAGGTCCTCGAGCAGGTTGACCACACCAGCTTGAATCGAGACGTCCAGCGCTGAGACGGGCTCGTCCAGCACCAGGAGCTCGGGATCGAGCGACAACGCACGCGCGATGCCGATCCGCTGGCGCTGTCCTCCGGAGAACTCGTGCGGGTACCGGTTGGCATGCTCGGGCTTGAGACCCACAGTTTCGAGCAGCGACTTCACACGGTTCTTGCCGTCGACGCGCTCGTAGATGCCGTGGATCCTCATCGGCTCGGCGACGATCGACTCGATGGTCATGCGCGGGTTCAGCGAGGCGTACGGATCCTGGAAGACCATCTGGATCCGGCGCCGGAGCCGTCGCAGGTCCCGACCGGACTGGTTGAGCACCTCCTCCCCCCGGAAGCGCACGGATCCCGAGGTGGCGGGAAGGAGCTTGAGCAGCAGCCGACCGGTCGTTGACTTTCCGCAGCCCGACTCACCGACGACGCCGAGTGTCTCACCCTTTGACACCGAGAAGCTCACGCCGGCCACTGCGCTCACCTTGGCCACCTGCCGCTGGAGAAACCCGCCCCTGACCGGGAACTCCTTGACCAGATCGGTGACCTCGAGCACAGTTTCGCCAAGCGGCGCAGGTTCGACCGGCGCCTGCTCCTCGCCGACGATCGCGGGAGCCTTGCTCGCTCCCACGGCGGCGCTCATGGCTGTGGCCCCTCTGCGCTCGTCTCACCGACAGTCGCCTTCAAGTCCGCCGTGCTCATGGCCGGCAGCTCTTCGGCGTAATGGCACGCCGATCGATGCAGCGCGGTCAACGCCTTCAGCTCAGGTCGTTGGTCGTTGCACGGCCCAGGGATCCGAGCGTGCGGGCAACGAGGATGGAACGCGCAGCCGGTCGGGAGAAAGATCAACGATGGTGGCTGACCAACGATGCGATGCAGTCGGGCGTCCCTGGTGCCGTCGATGCGGGGCAGTGACGCTAGGAGCCCTCTGGTGTACGGATGGCGAGGGTCGTAGAAAACGTCATCGACGCTTCCCAGCTCGACCTGGCGCCCGGCGTACATCACGAGCACCCGGTCTGCAGTTCCAGCTACAACCCCGAGGTCGTGGGTGATGAGCAGGATCGAGGAGCTCGTACGGTCCTGGATGCGCTCGAGCACCTCCAGGACCTGAGCCTGGATGGTGACATCAAGAGCGGTTGTCGGCTCATCGGCGATGAGCACGTCCGGCTCGTTGGCTATCGACATGGCGATCATGGCGCGCTGGCGCATACCACCAGAGAACTCGTGCGGATACTGATCGGCTCGTTCGGACGGGTTCGGGATCCCCACGAGATCGAGGAGCTGCATCACCCGGTCCCTGAGCTCATGGCTTGCGACGTCGTGGTGCACCGAGATCGCCTCGGCGATCTGGGCGCCGATGGTGAACACCGGGTTCAGCGAGGCGAGGGCGTCCTGGAAGACCATCGCCAGGCTCTCCCCGCGAAGCCGGCGCACCTCCCGCTCACCGAGGCCGATCAGCTCGCGGCCTCGGAAACGCACGCTGCCCGTGACCTTTGCCGACTTCGGTAGCAGGCCGAGGATCGCCATAGAGGTCACACTCTTGCCCGACCCCGATTCGCCGACGATGCCGAGCGTCTCATCGTGGTCGAGTGTGAAGCTCACATCGTCTACGGCGTGGACGTCGCCGTCATCCGTCGGGAACAGCACCGACAAGTTGCGCACGTCTAAGAGGGCGCCCGTGTCCTCCTCGTCTGCAGGCTCTGGCTGCTGGGTCACGGGGATGCTTGTCATCTCAGTGCTTCGACTGCGGGTCGAACGCGTCGCGGAGACCATCGCCCATGAAGTTGACACACAGGACGGTCAGCAGGATCGCCAAGCCGGGAAAGTACAGCAAGTGGGTGTTCTGGTTGTAGTTGCCCTCCGCGGCCGAGAGCATGTTGCCCCACGAGGTCGCCGGAGGCTGCACCCCGAAGCCGAGGAACGACAGCGTCGATTCGGTGACGATCGCCGCGGCGATGCCCAACGTGGCGTTGACGAGGATGGGCCCTATGCAGTTCGGCAGGATGTGGCGGGCGATGATGCGCGCGCTCGTTGCGCCGGCTGCGTCCGCGGCTTCGACGAACTCCTTCTCCTTGACCGCGAGCACTTGGCCTCGCACCACGCGTGCCACGTACATCCAACCGAGACCAGCGAGCACGAGGATGATGATGTTGTCCGACTGGCCGAACTTCCTGAGCGCGATGGCCAGGATGGCGATCGCCGGTACCACGAGGAAGAGATCCGTGAGCCGCATGAGCAGCTGCTCGAGCCAGCCGCCGTAGTACCCGGCCACCGCCCCGGTGATGGTTCCGACCAAGGTCGAAAGCAGGGCCACGGCGAGCCCGATCTTCAGTGAGATCTGACCAGCGTACAGCATCTCGGTCAGCGTGTCGCGGCCCAGTTGATCGGTTCCGAACCAGTGGGCCTTGCTCGGCGAGACCGGCCCGAGAAGGAGGTCTTGATGGTTCTTGTCGTAGAAGGCGAAGTACTTGGCACCGAAGCAAAGGACGATCAGCAGGATCAAGATGATCCCGCCGGCAACTGCGAGACGGTGGCGGAAGAACCGGCGGCGGAACAGCTGCCACTGGGAGCGGGGCACCGGGTCCCGAGTACCACCAGTCGCGGCGGCCGGCAGCTCGGCGTCGGCGGAGATCCGCTCTGGCAACGTCGGCACGCCGAGGGGCGCCGGCGACTCGTCATAGATGTCGTGCTCAGTTGTCATGCGAGTCGGATGCGCGGATCGAGGACGCCATAGAGCACGTCGGCGAGCAAGTTGAAGCCGATGATGCAGGCTGCGACGACCACCATCCACGCCTCGAGCACGTAGACGTCACCTGACAGCAGCGCATTGAAGAAGAGACGCCCCATCCCTCCGATCGAGAAGATCTGCTCGGTGATGATCAGTCCACCGAAGAGCGCGCCGATGTCGAGCGACATGACGGTGACCAACGGGATCAGCGCGTTCCGAAGCGCATGCTTCATGACCACTGTGCGCTGGGGTACGCCCTTGGCGCGAGCCGTCCGGACGTAGTCCGCACCGAGCACATCGAGCATGGATGCGCGCTCGAAGCGACTCCATGACGCAACGATCTGCACGCACAGCGTTGCAACCGGCAGGACGAGGTGCCGGGCATAATCGAGCCCGAGTCCTCTGCTGTCACCCGAGTGCAGGCCCAACGAGTAGAAGAGGTGCGACTTGACGGCAAAGAGCTCGATGGCGATGAGCCCGAACCAGAACGGCGGCATCGCCACCCCGATGTAGGACAGACCGGTGAACACGTAGTCGCCCGCCGAGTACTGCTTAACCGCAGAATAGACGCCGATGCCGACAGCGACGAGCGCTGAGAGCACGGCTCCCCAGACGATCAGCTGAAGCGTCGTGCCCATCGCACGGGTCAGCATGGCGGACACATTTTCGCCGCTCCGGGTGCTCTGCCCCAGGTCTCCCCGCACAGCCTTGCCGAGCCAGGTGCCGTACTGGCTGACGAGCGGCTTGTCGAGGCCGATGCGGTGGCGCTCACGAGCCACGACCGTCTTGTCGCGCGACGCCCGCAGCCGAGCGGTGGGATCGAACGTTGACCGGACGAACGCGAACAGCAGGAACGACGCGATCAGCAGGACGGGGATCGAATAGAGCAGCCGCCGGCCAACGTAATTCAGCATCGGACCACCTCGCCCACGCTAACCGGCGGAAGGCCTGGCCGGGACGTGGCCAGGCTCTCCGCCCGAAAGCGGTTGATCAGCCCTTCACGCCCCACTCGTTCATGTTCCAGAACGGTCCGAGGATCGCGTTGTCATTGATTGGACCAACGGCCTTGTTGTTCCACAGCAGGGTGTTCGGAAGTGGGTCGATCGGCAGTGTCA
>JBBSGQ010000293.1:0-4792 GCA_038253965.1 Acidimicrobiales bacterium
CGTGTTGGTGCGCTCGGGGGCCCGGGTCCCAGCCGATGGTGACATCGTCGAGGGCGTAGCCGAGCTCGACGAGTCGATGGTCACGGGCGAATCCCGGCCGGTAGCCAAACAAGCGGGGGACCGGGTGGTAGCCGGCACGGTGGCCACCGACTCGGCCATTCGGGTGCGGGTGACGGCCGTTGGCGACGACACCGCGCTGGCTGGCATCCAACGCCTGGTGGCCGAAGCCCAAGCCTCGGGCTCTCGGGCACAGGCCTTGGCCGACCGCTTTGCCGCACTGCTGTTCTACGTCGCGGCGGCAGCGGGGTTGGTGACCTTCATCATCTGGAACCTGCTGGGCGACACCGACCAGGCTTTTGTGCGCACGGTCACCGTCTTGGTGATCGCCTGCCCTCATGCCCTCGGGCTGGCCATCCCGCTGGTGATCTCATTGTCGACGTCCGTGTCGGCCCGGGCCGGGATCTTGGTCAAGGACCGCTTGGCGTTGGAACGGATGCGTTCGATCGACGCCGTGCTGTTCGACAAGACCGGCACGTTGACCAAAGGACAGCATGTGGTGACCGGCGTCGCCGGCGTCGACCGCACCGATGACGAAGTGCTGTGTCTGGCCGGCGCAGTGGAAGCCGATTCGGAACATCCACTGGCCCGGGCGATCGTCAGCGCAGCAGCTGAAAGAGGCAGAGTGGCAGAGGCCACCAACTTCCGTTCCCTCACCGGCCGCGGAGTTGCCGCCGACGTCGACGGGACCAGCTACCAGGTGGGTGGCCCGGTGATGCTACGCGAAGCGGGCCTCGGCGTTCCCGACGCGCTCGGCCGACAAGTCGAGGAATGGAGCCGACGAGGCGCCGCAGTCCTCTACCTCATCAACAACGGTGCTGTGGTTGGCGCAGTAGCGCTCGAGGACGAGATCCGCCCTGAGTCCCGCCAAGCCATCGACCAGCTCCACGCCCTCGGCGTCCGGGTGATCATGATCACCGGAGACGCGAAACCGGTCGCGGAAGCCGTCGGCGCACAGCTCGGTGTTGACGAGGTCTTCGCCGAAGTGCTGCCCGAAGACAAGGACAGGGCAGTCGGCGACCTGCAAGCTCGCGGCCTCAAGGTGGCCATGGTCGGCGACGGGGTCAACGACGCACCGGCACTGGCCCGAGCCGACGTCGGACTCGCCATCGGAGCGGGCACCGACGTCGCCATGGAATCGGCCGGCGTGGTGCTGGCCTCCTCTGACCCACGCAGCGTCATCGGCGTCATCCGACTCTCCCGAGCCAGCTACCGCAAGATGATCCAGAACCTGGCCTGGGGTGCCGGTTACAACCTCTTCGCCATCCCCCTCGCTGCCGGTGTCCTCTCATCGGTCGGGATCACACTCTCCCCCGCCGTTGGAGCCATCCTCATGAGCGCCTCCACCATCGTCGTCGCCGCGAACGCGCAGCTCCTGCGCCGGGTCATCCTCCGTCCAGAACATCTGGGCACGACCGCCAACGCACCCTTGCGTCCATGATCGACAACCAGGCACGATCGCTGCTCGTCGAGTCGACCGCCCTCAAGAGCGCTCCGCCCAACCATCAAGGAGACAGCATGAGCCTGAGCATGACTTGCAAGCACTGCGGGACCGCCATCAGCGCCGACGACGAGGAGGAGCTCGTCACCGGAGTCCAGAGCCACGCCCGCACACACGGCGACGAACCGGAGCTGACGCCCGAACACATCCTCGGCCGCCTGCACCGCCTCCAGAGGAAACCCCCCGAACAACGGCCCTCAACCTAAGGATCCGTCGCGTACCGAGCTGCGTGGTACCTATCAGGCTCGGCACGAAACCGCTCCCGACAATCCTCAGAGCAGAAGAAAACGTCTCGCCCCTGCCACGAGCTGCGAAAGACTGCGCGTCCTGCATCCAGAACCATGCCGCACACGGGATCGGTACGTCGTCGCTCGGCGCCCATGGTGGAGACGAGGAACAACTCGACGGGTTCGCTCAGGCCCTTGAGTTGGCGTTCGCCGAGGGTGACCCAATCGACGGACAGTCCGGTGACCGCGTCGTGGACAGCGCGCGTGACGATGAGCTGGTCACGTTCCGCCTGGCCAACGACCCTGGCGGCAAGGTTGACGGTGGCACCGAGGTAGTCCGCCTCGCGGTACAGCGCGGAGCCGGTATGGGCGCCCATGCGGAGGGCCGGGAACTGCGCTTCTCCGGCGGTGGCCTCGGCCAGGTGCAGGGCGTAGCGGACGGCGATGAGGGCGCTCGGGAAGACCAGCATGAACTCATCGCCGATCTGCTTGACCACCCGGCCATCGCAGCGCCCGGCCTCCTCCCTGACGAGCTCGGAGAAGCGGTCGAGAACCTCGGCTGCCGCCTCGTCGCCCATCATCTCGGTCATGGTCGTGAAGCTGGCGAGGTCGACGAAGAGGACAGTCACCGGGAGCTGTCCGATCGGGCCCGACGGGGCCACATCCTGGGCCAGATGAACCAGTGCATCCTGGCGCAGCGCTCGCCTCCAGGCCTTGCGGTGAAAGTAGAGGAGAGTCGGTTCCATCAGATCGATGAGCGAATCGGTGGCAGCAGTGGTCGCGGCTATGACCTCAGCCGGTTCGGCACCATCGGCCAGTAGTGGTTCATGAACATAGAAATGGAACAGGCGAGTCTCGGCGTCTGCGACGCGACCAAGGGCATCGGCGAAGACACGCACGAGTTGCAGGACCGCTGCTTCGGGCATGCCTGCGTCGAGCGCCGTCCGCACGGCCCGCATCGCTTGACGGTCGTCTCATCAGCCTCGTCCTCGCCGAGGGCACCGGCCGCCCACAGCCGTCGCACGAACGCAAGGTCGAGGCCGGATCGATCCGCTGCCTCCTCGACTGTGCTCACTTCGCCGCGCGGTCCTCCGCTGTACTCGACGAACCGACCGAGGATGTCTCCCTCCCGCTGCGTTGCGTCGGCGATATCCTGCGCAGCGAGACCCTGGGCCGCGGCGACTCGCAGCAGCCGCGCCCGCTCAACCGCATCGGCGCCGAGGTCTTCGGACGCATCGATCAGTCCCAGGTCGATCCACTCCCGCAGTTGCTCAGTGGTGACGCGGGCTCGATCCGCGAGGTCATCAACGCTGAGGACTCGAGCGGATGGGTCGCCCGTCGGGTTCGTCACCGTTGGCCTCGCCGGGCTGCGCCTGGCGAGATGACGCCGCATCGATGGGTCGC
Source organism: Acidimicrobiales bacterium (assembly GCA_038253965.1). Classification (GTDB taxonomy): domain Bacteria; phylum Actinomycetota; class Acidimicrobiia; order Acidimicrobiales; family Iamiaceae; genus JBBSGQ01. Next base: position 3,190 of record JBBSGQ010000293.1, read on the forward strand.
TCGCCTATCGGCTCGCCTCCTAAGTGCCATCGGGACGCCGCCGCCGAGGTCTGTGTCCACTCGCTCGGTCACGTGCCCCTCCGCCGATAGGCATCGGAATAGCCGTCCCGGGGCTGCGGTCGCCTGCTCGATGGCAGCGTTGTTGATGAGGATGTCGATGCGACCATGTTCCTGCGCCAGGTCAGCGAGCAGGTGTTCAAAGGAACCAACGTCGGAGACCTCACACACGCGGGTCTGACTTGCCGCAGAATCGACTCGCATCTCTGCTTCGACCTCGACGAGCAGCGGACGGCGACGAGCCAGGCCGACGACAGTCGCGCCTCGTTTCGCGAGGTCGAGGGCGAGACGGCGACCGATGCCACTCGAGACTCCCGTGACGACGGCTACATGGCCGTCGAACCGGCGTCCAAGCTTGGTCGCAGGTCGTCTCACGCCGTCACGATAGGCCTCGACCTCAGCGCGAACCGTGCGTGCGTCGAGTGCCGTCCGCGGGGCCGGCGTTGCTTGGCGGACGACTTCGCCGTTCTCGATGACCGTGCTGATGGTGCGGCGGGCGACCTCTGGCGCCGTCGGCCTTGATGCTCGAGTCGGCCAGCAGCGTGTACGCCCGCGCTTGCGTCGCGTCGCCGAGCGCCCCCGTTGACGGTCACCGCGTACTCGACAACCTGGAGCGGATCGAGGTGGTCGGCCACGCTGAGCGGCATAGATTTGCCAGTCCGACCGATTCTCTTCGTTGAGGAGCAACGCACATGCCCATTCCGGCCCAGGGGTACGCCCACGTCCGGGTGACCGTCACCGACATCGCCCGCTCCAGGGAGTTCTACGACGACATCTTTGGTTTCACCGTCGCCTACGAGATGCCGGCCGACGCTGACGCCTCCACCAAAGAGGCGCTCAGCTTCCTGTACGGCGGCGTCATCTACCACGTCGGCGACGGGCTGTTCGGACTACGGCCCGTCGCGCCCGGCTCAGACCGGTTCGACGAGGATCGGGTCGGCCTCGATCACGTCAGCTTCGCTCTGCCCGGCCGCTCTGACCTCGACGCCGCTGCGGCCGCGCTCGACGACCGGGGAGTCGCTCACGGCGGGATCAAGGACATCGGCGGCGCGTTCATCCTGGAGTTTCGGGACCCCGACAACATCGCCCTCGAGCTCTTCGCCCCCGCCACCTGACCGACTGGCGAGCGCTCTGAGGATCTGAGGCGACGAAGGGCTCAATCGCTTGCCCGAGATCGACGAATGGGATGTCGCTTATTGGGAGGATGCGCACTCTGTCCAGTCCCAGACGGAGGCAAGGCTCTTCCGTGTCTTACTCGATCGTTTCGGAAAGGTTGTGTCTCACGACCAACTGATCAAGTCGGTATGGCGCTGTGACGACATGGACCTGAGGCTCGTCAGAACCTCACCACCTTGGTGTAGCGGCTCAAGTACTTAGGATGAAGCGCCCCGGGGGCGCTTCAGGATGAAGCGCCCCGGGTTCCGTGACTGCTCGGTTCATTGGGTGACCGACTCGGGGGCCGGGGTGGCGTGACGGTAGTAGGCGGCTTCGTGGCGGGCCGGGGTGATGTAGCCGGGGCCGGGGGTGATGGTGCCGTGGAGGCGTC
>JBBSGQ010000294.1:0-4788 GCA_038253965.1 Acidimicrobiales bacterium
CCCTGCGTGCCTCGTCGAGACCGTCGACGTCGTTCATCTCGCCAGGGTCCGCAGCACCGTCCATGTCGTCGGTGCCGCTCGTGCCGTCGCTGCTCGGGTGTACCTCGTGCAACGCGTCTGGCCCATCGAGGTCATCCGACCCGTCACCTGCACGCGCGGCATGCCGGGCCTGCTCCTCGCGCGCTGCGGCGGAAGCGAGAACCTCCCGGTAGCGAGCGCTCGAGGCCAACAGGCCGTCGTGAGCTCCGTCGGCCACTACCCGCCCGTTGTCGATGAGGATGACGCGATCGGCGAGGGCGATCGTGGCCGGCCGATGGGCGATGACCAGTGTCGTCCGCCCCTGCATCACCTGGGCCAGCGCATCGCGGATCTCGTGCTCCTTCGTAGGGTCGACCGCCGAGGTGGCGTCGTCGAGGATCAGGATGCGCGGATCGGCCAGAACGGCGCGGGCGATGGCGATGCGCTGCCGCTGTCCGCCCGACAGGGAGTATCCCCGTTCGCCGATCTCGGTGGCATACCCGTGGGGCAGATCGCCGATGAACTGATCGGCACCAGCGAGTCGCGCGGCGCGCTCGATCTGGTCGAACGGAGCGTCCGGCTCGGCGAACGCGATGTTGGCGGCCAGCGTGTCGCTGAACAGGAACGTCTCCTCGAAGACGAGGCCGACCGCTCGACGGGCGTCGCGCACTCGCACGTTGCGCACGTCGACGTCGTCGATCATCACCCGACCCGACCCCACGTCATAGAAACGGGGTACGAGCTTGGCCACCGTCGATTTGCCGCTCGCCGTGGCTCCGACGAGAGCCACCGACTGGCCGGCGGGGATCGTCAGGTCGAAGTGGTCGAGCACCGTTCGCCCACCGCCATAGGAGAACGTCACGTCTTCGAAGCTGATCTGGCCGCCCGGCGGAGGAAGAGTGCCAGGCGCGACAGGGTCGAGCACCTCGGGATCGGTGGACAGCACCTCGAAGGCCCGTTGGGCAGAGGCCGCAGCGCGCTGACCCATCGCGATGATCATGCCGAGCATCCGCAATGGCCAGATCAACAAGACGACGTACGCGTTGAACGCCACGAGAGCGCCGAGCGGGAGGCGACCGTCGATGACGAGGTGGCCGCCGTAGCCGAGCACCGCGATCAGTCCCAGGTTGGGCAGCAGTTCGAGCCCCGGCCAGTACCGGGCCCGGATGCGAGCCGACTCCATCGAGATGTCATAGACGTCGTCGGCCTCCTTGCGCAGCCGCGCCGCCTGGATGTCCTCGGCACCGAAGCCCTTCACGACGCGAACGCCTGACACGGTCTCCTCGACGACCCCGGCAAGCTCGGCCGACTCCTGTTGCACCCCGAGCATGGTCGGATGCAGGCGGGTGGAGAAGCGCTTGGCCAGAACGTTGACCAACGGCAGGCTGCCGAGCGCTACAACCGTCAGGAGCACGTTGATCCGCAGCAGGATCGCGAGGACGGCCAGCACCGTGACCCCATTGGAGATCGTGAGGGGGATCATCACGATGAAGCTCTGGATCTGCTGAAGATCGTTGTTCGCCCGGCTCATCAGCTGGCCGGTGTGCTGGCGGTCGTGGAACGAGAAGTGCAGCCGTTGCAGGTGAGCGAACATGCGGTCCCGCAGTTCCGCCTCGGCCCACCGGGCCTCCCGGAACGCCAGGTACCGCCGCAAGCCGGTGAAGAGCGCGGCAACCGTTCCGGCGACGCCGATCAGCAGGGCGTAGTGCGTGATCGTGGTCCCAGATCGCTTGTCGATGCCGCGGTCGATGGCCAGCTGGACGAGCTTGGGGACGCTCACCTTGGCCACCGTCCACACGATTCCGACAGTTACGCCTGCCGCGAGCCCTTTCCACTGGCGCCGCATCTGGGCGCGGATCAGGGCCCACCCGTCCCGGCTCGTGGTCAGGCCGGACGGTGGCGTCGATGTGGACGTGGATGTGGACGTGGTGTGAGCGGTGATGCCAGGACCTCCCCCGCTTGACCGCTGGGTCAGGGTACCGGCCCGCACCGGCCGGTCCCAGCGGGATTCTTCCCTGACGAACTCGACGCAATAGACCCGGCCAGTCCCTGCCATTGCGTCGAGAACGGGCGCCTCGCCGCCGCTACGGTGCGGATGTGTCCACGATCCCCACTGCGCCAGCTGCGCTGTCGGGACCCACGACGGCTCGTCACGATCGGCCGGCGTGGCACGGACCGACACAGCTCGGCGTGATCGGCGCAGCCGCGATCGCCTACACCGGGTTGGTCGACCCGAACCACTCCCACGCCTTCCCGTTCTGCCCGCTGAAGCTGGTCACGGGCATGGACTGCCCGGTGTGCGGCTCGCTGCGCGCCACGCACTCGCTCGTGCACGGCCACCTCGGCGCAGCGGTCGGCCACAACCTTCTGTTCGTGCTGCTCGTTCCGTTCATCCTGTTCGCGTGGGCAACCTGGCTGGCATCGAGCGTGGCCTGGCCGGTTCGACGTTGGCGGGTTCCGGCCCGAGCCTGGTGGGCACTCGCGGCCCTCGCCGGCGGGTTCATGGTGCTGCGCAACATGCCCGACCCGACGTTGCGCTGGCTGGGCAGTAGCTGAGAACCTCAGTCCAGGCGGCGGAGCTCCTCTTGGTACCGATGACCTCGCGCGACATAGGACAGCATCCCGGCCTCGATCATCTCCCGGGTGACCACGCCCTCGCGGAGCTTGGCCGGCACGCCGAGCGCCATCGCTCCTGACGGAACCACCATGCCGTTCGGGACCACCGCATTGGCACCGACGAGCGCGCCCGCCTCGATGACTGCCTGGTGCAGGACCACCGAGCCGGACCCCACGAGCGAGCCGTCGTGCACTGTGCAGCCCTCGAGATGAGCGACGTGGCCGATAACGCACTCGTCGCCGACCACCGTCGGTTGATGAGGCGTGGTGTGCACGACGGTGCCGTCCTGGATGGACGTGCGGGCGCCGATGCGTATCTCGCCGTCGTCGCCACGCAGCACGGCGCCGGGCCACACGGTCGACTCCGGTCCGATGCTGACAGAGCCGATCACCACGGCGTCGGGATGCACGTAGGCGGTCGAGTCGATGGTCGGGACCTGATGACCCAGGGCGTAGACGGGCATCGTCGGAACCTATCGTGCACGGGATGCCCGGCCCGCAGTCCACGTCAGCAGCGCACCACCAACCGGCCCTGGAACCACCGTCGGCCAAGCAGGTCCCCGTACGACGGGAGCACTGGGGCGACGTCGTAGTGGACGACTACGCGTGGATGCGTGACGTCGAGGATCCGGCCACGATCCCGCACCTCGAGGAAGAGAACGCGTGGACCGAACACGTCACTGCGCGGCTCGCTCCGCTGCGGGACCGGCTCTTCTCAGAGATCAAGGCCCGCACGCAGGAGACCGACCTGTCAGTCCCGTGGCGCAAGGGTCCGTGGTGGTACTTCCTCCGCACGGAGGAAGGGCGCTCCTACGCGATCCACTGCCGGCGGCCCGACGACGGCACCGGCTCGGCGATGATCGCCGACGAGGGCGCCGAACAGGTGGTGCTCGACGAGAACGCTCTGGCCGACGGACATGAGTACCTCTCGGTCGGCGTGCTCGATGTCAGCCCCGACGGTCAACGTCTCGCCTATGCCGTCGACCACGACGGAGACGAACGCCACGACCTGCGCTTTCGGGACCTGACAACCGGCGAGGAGTCGGCGGAGAGGATCGCCGACGTGTCCTACGGGTTCGCGTGGGCGGCGGACTCGTGCACGTGCTGGTACACGGTCGTGGACGACGCCGAGCGGCCGTGGATCGTTCACCGCCACGTCGTCGGCACCGATCCGGTTTCCGACACCGAGGTGTTCCGCGAGGACGATGCCCGGTTCCACGTATCGGTCGACCCGAGCCGGAGCGGAGCTGTCGTGGTCATCAGTGCCGGGAGCGCCATCACGTCGGAGTGCTGGCTGCTCGATGCCCACCATCCAGTCGCCGACGCACAGCCGGTGACCCTGCGGGAGCAGGGCGTGGAGTACTCGATAGCCCATCACCTCGAGGGCCTGTTCGTGGTGTCCAACCGGGACGGCGCCGAGAACTTCGCGCTGTGGCGGGCTCCGCTCGACAGCATCAGCGTCGGCCCGCCGCAGACGTGGATCCCGATCCTTGCGCATCGTGAAGACACCAGGCTCGAAGGGATCGAGGCGTTCACCGAGCATCTGGTCGTGCATCTGCGACACGCCGGCCTGACCGGTATCCGCATCATGGACCCCGCTGGGCGCGTCGTCCGCGATCTGGCCACACCGGAGCCCGTGTTCACCATCGCACCCGGGATGAACGCTGAGTACGACACATCCACATATCGCTTCACCTACCAATCGCTCGTGACGCCCCCGTCGGTGTTCGAAGAAGATCTCGTCACCGGTGAGCGCGTGCTGCGCAAGCAGCAACCGGTCCTCGGCGGCTATGAGCCGACGACGTACACGTCAGCCCGAGAATGGGCCGTTGCAGAGGACGGCACCGATGTGCCGGTCTCACTCGTGTGGCGGGCGGATGCCGTTCCGCAAGGACCGGCGCCCTGCGTCATGTGGGGATACGGCGCCTACGAGGTCAGCTCCGACCCCTGGTTCTCGGCGGCTCGACTGTCCCTGCTCGACCGGGGCGCCGTGTTCGCCGTCGCCCACGTGCGGGGTGGCGGAGAGATGGGTCGGCACTGGTACGAGGACGGCAAGGTCGCTCACAAGGTCAACTCGTTCACCGATTTCGTGGCCTGCGCTCGTCACCTCGTCACCACCGGTCGCACGTCTCCCGACCAGCTCGCCGCCCGAGG
>JBBSGQ010000295.1:0-4777 GCA_038253965.1 Acidimicrobiales bacterium
ACAACCTGATCGTGGCTGTGCTCATACGGCGCGCCGCCGGTCGTTGTCCCCTACTCCCCATAGGAGTCTCTGCAATGTACCGACCTCGTGCCGCGCGTTCTGAACCTAACGACGCCGCCTCAATGGAGGAAACCTCTCATTCCGGTGCCCAGCCTGCCGACAAACACCCCTGGCGGGTCCGGACGGGCGCCCTGTGCCTCCTCGCGGTAGCGGTCATCATTCCTGTGGCGGCAAGCGCTGCCGCGCAACCCGTCGTCAAGGGTCGGGCCAGCACTCCGGCCACGAAGGTCTCAGTGCAGACCTCTGCGCTGGCGAAGCGGATCCCCAAGCCGAAGGTCGTGCATCACGCCAAGGCCAAGCCTGCGACACCGGTGACCACGACGCCTCCACGCCCCGTCATCACTGCGCCGCCGACCACGCGGTACATCCCGCCGCCGACCACGCGGTACATCCCGCCGCCGACCACTCGGTACATCCCGCCGACGACGCAGTACATCCCGCCGACCACCCGGTACATCCCGCCGACGACGCGCTATGTCGCGCCGACCACGCGGTACATCCCACCGGCCACCGCGGCTGCCCCGCAGGTGATCTCTGGCCGTTGCGGCGGCAGCCTGCCCCCGTGCTACGTGATGATGCGGGAGTCTCGGGGCAGCTTGACCGCCCACAACCCCACGTCGACCGCCTCTGGCAAGTGGCAGTTCCTGAACTCCACATGGAACGGCTACGGCGGCTATTCGAGCGCCGCGTCGGCACCGGAGTCCGTGCAGGACGCACGCGCCGCTCAGGTGTGGGCCGGCGGTGCGGGTTGCTCCAACTGGTCAGCCTGCGGCTGAACCTCAGGCACCGAACCGGGTTCGGCGCCGGTCCCCCATCAAGGTGTACGCATCGACCTCCGGCCCCGGCTGGAGGTCGATGCGCGTTCGGTCGAGACTTGGCCCATGCTGTCCAAGCGGCGACCGCTGCTCGGGCACCGGACGCGACCTCGGGACGAAACGACGAGATCGGACGGACCCGATGCAATCCCACGGCGCCGCCCGGACGTAACACAGGCTGTGGCCGGAGCTCCAGACGACGCCTTGCTCGCAGCGATGGCTGCCGGCGATGCTGACGCCGCATCGGTTTTCGTGCGCCGGTATCAGGCCCGGGTGTTCGGACTGGCCCTTGCCGTGGTCGGAGAGCGGGGTCGCGCCGAAGACGTCGCTCAGGAAGCGTTCGTGCGGGCCTGGCGCCATTCCGAGGCGTTCGACTCGCGCCGGGGCTCGGCCGCCGGCTGGCTGCTGACGATCACACGGAACCTGGCATTGGACGCTCAACGAGCCGCACGCGTGCGTCCGACCGAGCCGCTCGAGCTGTTCCTCGCCGAACTTGCCGAGCGGGAGCCCGACCCTGCCGAGCGCGCGCTCGATGGGGTGGCCTCCGAGCGGGTGCGCGCCGCCTTGGCGGATCTCCCTCTGCCGCAGCGCAGAGCCGTGGTGGTGTCAGCCTTCGGTGGTCGTACGGCACGCGAGCTCGGCGAGCTCGAAGGAATCCCACTCGGCACGGCGAAGACTCGCATCCGCGACGGTCTGCTTCAGCTGCGGCGTGTGCTGGTGGCCGACGGAGCCGGACGATGAACACCGTCACCTGCGCAGAGGTCCGTGCGACAGCCGCGGAGTTTGCATTCGGTTTGGGCGACGGTGTCGCGCGGGCCGAGATCGTCGCTCACCTCGATGTCTGTTCGGCGTGCGGGCGCCATGTCGAGGAGCTCACCGCCAGTGCCGACGCCCTGTTGATCGGTGGCCCGGTCACTGAACCTCCGGCTGGGTTCGAGGAGCGCATCGCCCGCGCCATCGCCAACCAGCCGAGCGACGCCCGCCGGCATCGGTTTCGGCGCCGGGTACTCGCTGCGGCCGCCATGGTGCTCGCCGTCTTCGGCACGGCGATCGTCGCCGGACGCCTGGCCGATGGCGGGACATCCGAGGCTGCTGTCCGTTCCGCGGCCATGGTGACGACGGACGGACGCACGGTCGGCCGGGTGGCCGTCGGTGCTGATCCCGACACGGTGTTCGTCGCCCTCCCTGGTTGGCGACCGCGCGGCGCCGCTGGACAGACCGAGCCGTATCGGCTCCGCCTCGTGCTGAGCGGCGGACGTTCCCAACTCGTCGGTCCGGTCCACCTGGGTGGGGGCGATGGCAGCTGGGGAACCGTGCTCGCGGTCGACGCGCGCGACGTCCGCCGCGTTGCCCTCGTCGGCGATCGAGGCCACGAGTACTGCGCTGGTGTGCTCGGGTAGGGACGGCCCTGGCCGCCGGGTGCGTAGACCCCATTAGGGTCCGCCGCCATGGATCTTCGACTCGACGGCAAGGTTGCGTTGGTCACCGGAGCGTCACGGGGAATCGGCCGGGCGATCGCTGCGACGTACGCGGCCGCAGGGGCCAGCGTGATGTTGTCGTCGCGCAAGGCCGATGCGCTGGTCGAAGCGGCGGACGGGATGTCGGGCGAGGTCGAGACGTTCGCGGCCAACGCAGGTGATCCCGAGGCGGCGGCAGCATGCGTCGCAGCCACCGTCGATCGCTTCGGGGCGCTCGACATCCTCGTCAACAACGCTGCGACCAACCCCTACTTCGGTCCCGCTGTAGACATCGATCTCGGTCGGTACGACAAGACCTGGGACGTGAACGTCCGTGGCCTGCTGGCCTGGACGCAGCAGGCGCACCGGGCCTGGATGGCCGCGCACGGCGGGGCGGTGGTGAACATCGCGTCGGTTGGTGGCATGAGCGTGGAGCCCGGCATCGGCATCTACAACACGACCAAGGCCGCTGTGATCCATCTGACCAAGGTGCTGGCCTCCGAGCTCGGCCCGACGGTACGGGTCAACGCGATCGCGCCCGGGTTGGTCAAGACCGACATGGCCCGCAGGTTGTGGGAGGTGCACGAGGAAGCGATCGCCCGACGGACGCCGCTCGGACGCCTCGGTGTCCCTGACGACATCGCCGGGGCCGCGCTGTTCCTGGTCAGCGATCTGGCTTCGTGGATCACCGGCCACACCCTCGTCGTGGACGGAGGCGCACTCGTCGCTGCCGGTTGAACAGTGCACAGGCACACACGCCGTTGGCGCGCGAGCATTGTCGTCCAGAACCATGGAGGTGATCATGAACGTCAGCGGGCTGCTCAAGGGCAAGGGCTCCGGCGTGGTCACGGTGGCGCCTGATGCCTCGGCCAGCGAGGTCGTCGCACAGCTCGCAGAGCACCGGGTGGGCGCCGTGGTCGTGTCCGCCGACGGCCGCCTGATCGAGGGCGTCGTGTCCGAGCGTGACATCGTCCGTGCGTTGGCTGATCGAGGGTTGTCGGCGATGCAGGAACCGGCGTCGGCGATGATGACGACGAAGGTGTACACCTGTGAGCCCGACACCACAGTGGACCAACTGATGGCTCTGATGACCGAACGCCGGATCCGCCACGTTCCCGTCGTCGTCGATGGCGGGCTTGCTGGCATCGTCAGCATCGGTGACGTGGTGAAGGACCGCATCAGCGACCTCGAGACCGAGACCCAGGTCCTGCACGAGTACATCCAGCACGGGAGATAGCCGCGCCATGCGCCAGCGGGGTGAGGTCACGGGTGGTCGAATCGGGTAAGACCTCGGAGTGACCGACAGGCCTGGCTTCTTTCACCGGAATGGGTTGTTCCTGGCGCTCTTCGGCATCTTCCTCGTGCTGTGGTTCGGACAGAGCGTCGTCGGTCACCACTCCTACAACGCAGACCAGGCCGATCACCACGAGCGACGCGTCACCTACGGCACCTATCTCACCACCGCCCATTTCGGTGAGGCGACGTTCGAGAACTGGGAGTCCGAGTTCCTCCAGATGGGTGCGTTCGTCGTGCTCGCCGTGCGCCTGCGTCAGAAGGGATCCCCGGAATCCAAGCCGATCGACGAGGAGAGCGAGCAGGACGCCGACCCCGAGGACCACCGCGACGATCCGGATGCTCCTTGGCCTGTCCGCAGGGGCGGGCTCTCGCTTGCCATCTACAAGCGTTCGCTCAGCATCCTGTTCTTCGGGCTGTTCATCGGTTCGTGGTTCTTGCACGCGCTCACCGGGTCGCGGGAGTTCAGCAGCGAGCAGATGGCGCACGGGGGAAAAGCGGTGAGCGTGTGGAACTACATGACGGAGTCGCAGTTCTGGTTCGAGTCGCTGCAGAACTGGCAGAGCGAGTTCTTGGCGGTCGCCGCGCTCATGCTCGCCACCGTTTGGCTGCGGCAGCAGGGATCAGCCCAATCGAAACCGGTGCACCAAGCCCACGCTGCGAACTGAAGCATCGCCAGTGGCTGTGTATTGGAGCGAGGGTCGACCAGTGGGAGGTTGCCGCGATGCCGAGCTCCGAGAGTCGACCTGATGGCGACGCCGAGCGACCAGCACATCCGCGAGAGAGCGGTCTCGTCCCAACGCTGAAACGAACCATTCTCGAGTTCAAAGAGGACAACGGGACGGACTGGGCGGCTGCGCTCACCTACTACTCGGTCCTGTCGATCTTCCCGGCGTTGATCGCCATGGTCTCCATCGTGGGTTTGGTGGGCGATCCGAAAAAGGTCACCAAGAACCTCACAGACATCGTGAGCAAGTTCCAGCCATCGACGACGGCGCGAACCTTCCGTGGGCCGATCGAGAGCATCACCGCGAACCGGGGAGCGGCCGGGGTCCTGCTCGTCGTGGGCATCCTCGGCGCGTTGTGGACCGCCTCGGGGTACGTCGGTGGTTTCATCCGTGCTTCCAACGTGATCTACGAGGTCGAGGAAGG
>JBBSGQ010000296.1:0-4751 GCA_038253965.1 Acidimicrobiales bacterium
CATCAAACACGGCAGGAGGTGAGGCATCTTCCACGGAAAGCGCAGGAACAGGATCTGAGAGAGCACGAGTCCCGGCACTGCGAACCGAACGAGCCAGCTGGCCCGCCACGTGCCGATCGCCCGGAACAGCGCGGGCAACGCGGTGAGCAGCAGGATCGAGGCGATCGGCCCGAGCAGGAGCATGTCCTTCACGAGGGTGCGTCCCGCCTGCACGATCGGGCTCGACGTCGTGAAGTCGTTCTCCGCAAACCTCAGAGAGGAGCCGGATGCCACGAACGCCGGCACGAACAGTAGAAGTGTTCCCAGCGCTGTCACCGCTGCTGTCACCAGGACCCGCCGCCGGCCCGGACGTCCCTCGAACAGCTCGGCGAACAGGATGGATACGATCAGGAGCCCGGATCCGATGCGGCATCCCATGGAGAGCGCAGCGAACACGCCTGCGGTGACCGGGCGGTCGTCGCGCACCGCGAGCGCGGCGAGCACGACGAACGCGAGAGCGAAGAGGTAATCGGCTGTCGACGTCGCCGCGATGAGGAACCAGGGGTTCAACACGACAATCGCGACCACCAACAACCCGTGCTTGCGTACGCCTTCACGTCGCAACAACGCGAACAGCCCGATCGCGAAGATCACAGCCATCACCAGCGAAGCGAGGTTCGTGAGCAGCGGACCGCCCAGTCGGTCGAGCAGACCGACGATCGTCTCGTGCACCGGTGCACCCGGTGCACGGCTCGCCTGGTAGTGGAAGTGGCGGGCGATCGAGCGACCGGACTTGAAGATGTTGCCGACGTCGAGGTCGTTGCCCGGCCCGAAGAACAGCAGAGGGACGAGGGCAGCGGTGAGCGACGCCCCACCGATGGCCCACCGGCGCGCCTCGGAGTCGAGCGAGCGCAGCCGGACCAGCACCACGGGCCAAGGTAGTGCCGCGCGTGCCGGCCGCCGGACCGCTCAGGCCGCTTTGCCCACTTGGGCCACGACGGTGAGGAGCCAGAGGACGGCGACCGGCACCGCGACCAGCTCGGTCCAGCGCTTGCGGCTGCCGAGGACCATCAGTCCACTCAAGAGGAACGCCTCGGTCCCGGCCCGCATGAACGCGGTCGCGCCCGACCAGAGGTAGGAGTTGAGCAGCGCGACCACTGCGACCGCAGGGACCCATGCCACCTTCTCCGTCAGAGGAGCAGTCGATCTTCCCAGCGCAGCCGCGGCTGCGGCGATGACGCCGAGGAGCACGAGGAGCGACAGGAGTCGGAACGCTTCGGTGCCTCCTGACGGGGGCACCGACCGGCCGAGCTCGTGCACGAGCCCACCGAACGGCTCGGTCAGGTTGTTGTCACCCGAGGACGAGAGGGGCAGGGTCCCGAAGCGCGCTCGCTGCAGGAGCTGCCAGCCACCGAACACGATGAGCGGGATGGCGCTCGTCCACAATGAGCTGACCGCATCTGAGCGCGCGACGCCGCCGGCTCGGGCCCGCCATCCCGTCCAGACAGACGCTGCGGCGATGCCGATCACCACGACGACAGTGGTGTCGCGAGTCAGGACTGCGAGCGTGAACGCGCCTGCGGCCAGCAGCCAACGTCGGCGTCGGAGCGCCAGCAGCGCAGCGAGCAGGAACGCCGCCGCGACCAGTTCGCTGGTATCGAGGGACTGCGAGTAGGCGAATCCCGGATACAGGGCGAGCAGCAGGCCGCATGCGGCGTGACGACCGCTGTCGCGCGCCAACGCGCCGGACAGCCCGCCGACAGCCACGGCTGCTACCAGGTTGATGCCTATCAAGGTCCACGGCACCACATCGCGATCGCCCGCGCTGCCGGCCCAGCCCATCGCGCCGTACAACCAGCGGGTGTTGCGCAATGCCTCCAGGTCGAAGCGCACACCGGCCACGGAACGATCTGTCGACAGGGGCGATACAGCGATCCGGTAGAAGAACTGGCCGTCGAACCCCTTGTCAGCAGCCTGGACGGTCAATGAGCGCGGAGCGGAGCGCGGGTCGGTCCACGGCGGGGCGGCGTGCACGAGGTGCGACGGGTCACCGTCACTGCGAACGAGCAGCGCCCCGATGAACAAGATGGCCGATAGGCCGCAGACAACTGCAACGAGCGCCGGCCGGTTGGGGAGACGCCGCACGGCGCGCGACAGCCCGGCCATGTCTGCCGACCGTATCGCCCGAGGTTGCTCGGGAGGCGAGCCGACAGGCGAGGCGACCCATCGATACGGCGTCATCATGCAAGGCGGCAGCCCGGCGGGAACGACCGTGGCGACCCCGACGGGCGGCCTATCCGCTCGAGTCCTCAGGCCGGTGGACCACCGGTACGGGCGAACGATGCTGCCAGCGCAGCGCTGTCCTTGGGGTTGCGGTCGCTGTCGAACAGGCCGAACGGTACGCGAAACCCGTAATGCCACTCGTAGTTGTCGACGGCGGTCCAGTGGAAGAAGCCGCGCACGTCGATGCCGTCGTCGATCGCCTGGTCGACCTCCCCCAGGGAGTTCCGCAACACTGACTCGCGCCACGCGTCGTCGTCGGTGCCGACTCCGTGCTCGGCCACCAACAGCGGCTTGCCGGGCAAGGACTCCGCCAGCCGATGCAGCACCTCACCGAGTCCTTCGCTCCACGGCGCGTAGCCCTGGGGACCGACCCGTGCCCCCGTGGGATAGGACACGATCGACCCGTCGGCCGCCACACCCTGTGCGCCGTAGTACGAGAAGCCCACGAGATCGAAGGCGTCGGCGTATCCGGGCACTTCGACGGGACCACGGTTGGGCACCTGCAGCTCGCCGTTCTGGAACGCGCCGAGCCAGCAGCCCCAGATGACCGCGTCGAGTTGACGAGCTCGCTGCGTGGCTTCGGCCGTGTCGGCCAACGTGCGCACCGGAGCCAGGTTGTGGATCGAGGCCACCGGCTTGCCGACGCTGCGGAGACGGCGGGCGGCGTCGAACGTCGCCAGGTGGATCGCTTCGAGTGCCTCGGCGAAGCGGCCGGGGTCGCGGTGCCCGGGTGGGAACAGGCCGAGCCGCCATCCCAGCAAGGCGTAAGCCGAAGGCTCGTTGACCGGCTGCCAGCCGTAGACCAGATCTCCGAACGTCTCGGCCATGAAGTCCACGTGACGTGGCCAGAAGTACGACCGGCTCCGTGCATCGACGAAGCCGTGCTCGTCGACTGAGAACCAGCCCGGGAGAGAGAAGTGGTGGAGGCACACCCACGGCGCGATTCCCGCATCACGGGCCGCTCGCAGCACGTCGCGGTAATGGTCGATGGCGGCAGGATCTCGTCGCCCGTCCTCCGGTTCGATGCGTGCCCACTCGACCGAGAGGCGGTGGTGCGTGAGGCCGTATCCCGCCCACAGGCCGAAGTCCTCGGGGTACCGAGTTGCGAAGCTGTTTCCATCCCCTGATGGCGGCGCGTGTCCGTCGCGCTCCCAAGCCAGCCAGTCCGACGCTGGGGCAGCGCCTTCGCATTGTGTGGACGAGGCACCGCTGCCCCACCAGAACTCCTCCGGGAAGGTCATCGCATCATCTTGCATCGCCGTAGCGTCGATCGCCGCCGCCGGCTTGATCGCCATGGCCACCGATAGTCTCGGCCCATGCCCGGCACCGGACGGTTCCGCTACTCCCGCTGGGATGGTTCCCAGGTCGGCTTCGAGGTCGACGCAGACGACGTGTTCGCCGAGATCACCGACGACCTGCTGTACCACGGAGACCTGAACGCGGCACTTCGTCGCATGCTGCAGTCCGGGTTCCGTGACCGCAACGATGAGCAGGTTCAGGGGATCCGGGAGATGCTCGAGAAGCTGCGGCGCAAGCGGCGCGACGAGCTCGAGAAGTACGACCTGGGAGGCGTCTATGACGACATCGCCCAGGAGCTGCGCGATGTCGTGGACATGGAGCGCCAAGGCCTCGAGGACCTGAACCGGGAGGCCGCCGAGTCGGGTGACGCGCGGCGCCAGGAGATCACCGATCAGGTCGTGCAGGAGAAGAACACCGAGCTCGACCTCCTACCGCCCGATCTCGCCGGCCAGGTACGGGAGCTGCAGAACTACGAGTTCACGTCGACCGAAGCACGCGAGAAGTTCGAAGAGCTGACCGACAAGCTGCGTCAGCAGCTGATGCAGAGCTACTTCAACCAGATGGCCGGGGCGATGAGCGACGTCAGCCCCGAGGACATGGCTCGGATGAAAGACATGCTGGCCGAGCTGAACCAGATGCTCGAGCAGCGGGCCGCCGGTCAGGAACCCGACTTCGAAGGTTTCATGCAACGCCACGGGGATTTCTTCCCCGAGAACCCGAAGGACCTCGACGAGCTGCTCGAGGTCATGGCCCAGCGCATGGCTGCGATGCAAGCGATGCTCAACTCGATGACCCCCGAGCAGCGCGCACAGCTCCAGGGCCTGGCCGAACAGCTCATGGAGGACATGGACCTCCGTTGGCAGATGGATCAGCTCGGTGAGAACCTGCGCTCGGCGTTCCCGGACATGGGATGGAACCGTCGCTACGACTTCAGTGGTCAGGATCCCCTCGGGTTCGCCGAGGCAGCCTCTCTGATGAACGAGCTCGGTGACATCGACCAGCTCGAGAACCTCCTTCGTGGCGCCAACAACCCTGGCGCATTGGCCGAGGTGGACCTGGACCGAGCACGGGAGTTGCTGGGTGACGACGCAGCTCGCAGCCTCGACCGGCTCTCCGAGCTGGCCAAGAGGCTCGAAGAGGCCGGGCTGATCGCGCAGAAGGAGGGGCGATTCGAGCTCACGCCGGCCGGC
>JBBSGQ010000297.1:0-4744 GCA_038253965.1 Acidimicrobiales bacterium
GCCGACCGCCGCAGCCACGCCGGTCGGTGCCCGGTACTCACCGAACTCCTCGCGCAGGATGGCCGCCCATTCGCCGGTCGTCCCACCAGCCAGTGCCAGGCCGATGGTGGCGGGCATCACGTTCTCGCCACTGCGAGCGACGCGAGCCACCTCGTCGAGGGAGTGCTTCACAGCATCGCTGTCGCGCGCTGATCGCCACTCGGCGATCTCAGCCATCGCTTCGTCCTGCACCCGAGGGTCGACTCGCAGGATGTTGTCGTCGCCGCTCAGCGGCGAGTCGGCTGTCTCGACGAAACGGTTCACACCGACCACCGTCAGTTCACCGGACTCGATCTTGCGCATGCGCTCGGCGTGGCTACGGACCAGCCGTCCCTTCAACTCGTCGATCGCCTCGAACGCCCCACCGAGCTCGAGCACGTCGTCCAACTCGGCCTGGGCCGCCTCCACCAGATCTGTCGTCTTCGCCTCGACGACCTTGGACCCCTCGAACAGATCGTCGTACTCCAACAGGTCGGTCTCGAAGGCCAACACCTGCTGGACGCGCAGGGACCACTGTTGGTCCCATGGGCGGGGCAGGCCGAGCGCCTCGTTCCAGGCCGGGAGCTGGATGGAACGGGCGCGGGCATCCTTCGACAGCGTCACGCCGAGAGCCTCGAGCACGATGCGCTGCACGTTGTTCTCGGGCTGGGCCTCGGTCAGGCCGAGGCTGTTGACCTGCACGCCGTACCGGAAGCGGCGTGCTTTGGGATCGGTGATGCCGTAGCGCTCAGCGGTGATCCGGTCCCACATCCGCGTGAAGGCCCGCATCTTGCAGGTCTCCTCGACGAAACGGATGCCGGCATTGACGAAGAAGGAGATGGACGCGACCACGTTCGGCATGCGGTCTGCGGCGACCTGGCCCGATTCCTTCACCGCATCCAGGACACCGATCGCCGTCGCCAGCGCGTACGCCAGTTCTTGCACGGGTGTAGCTCCCGCCTCCTGCAGGTGGTAGCTGCACACGTTCATCGGGTTCCAGAGGGGCACGTGCGCCTGACAGAACGCGAACATGTCGACGATCAGCCGGCGCGAGGGCAACGGCGGATAGATGTAGGTGCCCCGGCTGAGGTACTCCTTCACTATGTCGTTCTGGGTCGTACCCCGGAGCAGCTCCGACTCGACCCCTTGGCCCTTCGCGTTCGCCACGTACAGGCCGAGCAGCCAGGCCGCAGTGGCGTTGATGGTCATCGACGTGTTCATCTCGTCGACCGGGATCTGGTCGAGCAGGGTGGCCATGTGACCGATGTGGGCGATTGGCACGCCGACCTTGCCGACCTCGCCGTGGGCAAGGGGATCGTCAGGGTCGTAACCGGTCTGGGTTGGGAGGTCGAATGCGATCGACAGGCCGGTCTGGCCGCGGGCCAGGTTCGTCCGGTAGAGCTCGTTCGACGCTCGCGCAGTCGAGTGACCGGAGTAGGTCCGCATCATCCAGGGTCGGTCGCGCTGTACCGCATCGGTCATCTCGTCATTGTCCGTCCTGATCGCTGCTGTGTCACGCTGGGCGGCCGTCAACCGACTGCCGCTCACCGGTCAGGTCTCGAACAAAGGGTTCGGGCAGCGGACGCCGCAGAGCCTCAGCCAGGAGCAACAGATACTCGGCGCGCGACACATCGACAGCTCCGAGCGAGCGCAGATGGTCAGTTGTCCACTGCACGTCCAGCAGGCAGGCGTCGGCCTCACGGAGCAAACCCATGAGGCCGACCAGAGCCACCTTCGACGCATCGGTCACCCGGTGGAACATCGACTCACCGGCGAAAAGACCACCGATGGCTATGCCGTACAGCCCACCGGCGAGCGCTCCGTCGAACGTCCATGCCTCGATGCTGTGAGCCCACCCCAGCCGGTGGAGCCGGAGGTATGCGGCACGAATGTCGTTGTCGATCCACCCGTCCGGGCGCCGGGGATCCTGACAGGCCTCGATGACCTCCGGAAACGCCGTGTCGATGCGGGTCCGAAATCGAGCACAGGACCTGCGGAGGCTCCGGCTCACCCGCAACCTGTCGAGCGACAAAACGCCCCGGGGATCGGGTGACCACCATGCCAGCGCTCGAGGCCGGCGCAGCGGCATCGGGAACAGCCCGTTGCGGTAGGCGGCGAGGAGCGTGCCCGGTTCGAGGTCTGCGCCCACGCCGACGATGCCGTGCTCGTCGGCTGCTCCCACCGGCGGGAACTGCCAGCGGGTCGGGGGTGGCTCGACGGGCGGCACCATGGGCCGGCCAGTCTCGCATCGGTTGTCTCCACGTCCCAGAACAGCCGGTCGTCGGTCACAGCCCGGGAGGTCGGCCAGTTCAGCGCGAGTGATCGTAAAAGCCGCGGCCGGACTTGCGACCGAGGTGGCCTGCGGTGACCATGCGCCGCAAAGCGGGGACTGCCGCGTAGTTGGGGTCCCGGAACTCGTCGTACAGCGCATCGAGGATCGACAGTGACGTGTCGAGACCGACCAGGTCGAGCAGCGCGAGCGGACCCATCGGGAAGTTGCAGCCTCCCTTCATCGCCGTGTCGATGTCATCGCGACCGGCGGTGCCGTTCTCCAACATGCGCACTGCGTTGTTCAGGTACGGGAAGAGCAGTGCGTTGACGATGAACCCCGCCCGGTCCTGCACCTCGACTGGGCTCTTGCCGCAGGCAGCGGCGAACGCGGTGACCGCTGCCACTGTGGCGTCGGATGCCGTGAGAGGCCGCACGATCTCGACCAGCGACATCATCGGCGCCGGGTTGAAGAAGTGGACGCCGCACACCTTGTCCGGTCGGTTGGTGACCATGGCCATCTCGACGACTGCCAAGGTCGACGTGTTGGTGGCCAGGATCGCATCGTCGCGCACGACGAGATCGAGCTCTTTGAACAGGTCCTTCTTGACGGCAAGGTCTTCCACGATCGACTCGATCACGAGGTCGCAGGAGTGGAGATCATGGAGATTTGCGGTGGCGCTGAGTCTCGACTGGGCGGCCTTCGCGTCCTTGTCGTCGAGCTTTCCTCGCTCGACCTGCTTGGTCAGCGACTTCTCGAGCGACGTGATCATGGCGTCGGCAGCGGAACGGGTCCGTGACCGCAGCACTACTTCATGGCCCGTCTTCGCTGCTACCTCGGCGATGCCCGAGCCCATGATCCCCGATCCGATGATGCCTACACGCTCGATCGTCATGGCCGGACAAGCTACCGACCCGCTTCCCCCGAGGTCCAAAGACCGTGCTGGTTCCGCCCTCGACAGCCGTGTCCGCGTAGCTTGAGCGACATGTCCGGCGTGCTTGCCCTTGTCGGTGGCGACGAGTTCTCCGAAGGTTGCTCGTTCGACGGCGAACTGGTGACCAGCAGCGGCGGCGACGAGGTGCTCGTCCTGCCGACCGGTGCGGCCTACGAGCACCCGCAACGTCTCGTGGAACGGGCGATCAAGTGGTTCGAACCGCTCGGAGTCGAGGCCGCTGGGCTCGACGTGCTCGTTCGGCCAGACGCCTTCGATCCCGACCACATCGACCGCATCCGTGCCGCCCGATTCCTGTACCTCGTCGGCGGATCGCCGATGCACGTGCGCTCGGTGCTCAAGGACAGTCCGGTGTGGGATGCATTGCGTCAGGCTTGGGATGATGGTGCGGTGCTCGCCGGTTCGTCGGCGGGAGCCATGGTGTTGTGTGACCCGATGGTCGATCCCCGAGGCGGTGCGTTCACGCTCGGACTCGGGTTGCTGGCCAACCTCGCAGTGATCCCGGCCCACAACCGATGGTCTGAGGACGCGGCCCATCGGACCCTCCAGATGAGTCCTCCGGATCTCGCCCTGGTCGGCATCGACGAGCGAACAGCGCTCATCCGCGACCCCGAAGGGAGCTGGCGCACCGCAGGAGCCGGGTCGGTAGCCGTCTTCCGAGGCGGTCATGCTGCCGACATCTCGTCGCTCCCGACCTGAGCGCACGAGCGCCATGTGCCTGCGCCCAGACTTGATCCGGTGGTGTTCGGCGACAGATTTCACAAGGAAGATCGGCCCCGGGGGCCCGCAGATAGGGTGGCGGAACTCGGCTGGGTCGACGCGGCGGGTCCCCTGAGCCGCTCGTCGGCTTCACCTCCTCGCCCGTGCTGATGGCTTCGAGGGCGATCGGAGTCATCGTGGAGGCTCTCGTCGGTTGACCTATCCGCTCGCCCTCTCAGGGCTCTTCGGACGCGTGTCGCTCGGCGGCGATCAGCTCGGCGAGTTGCACCGCGTTCAGCGCCGCGCCCTTGCGCAGGTTGTCGTTGCAAAGGAAGAGGGCCAGACCGTGTTCGACGGTGGGGTCGACTCGGATCCGACCCACGAACGTCGCGTCCTCGCCCGCGACATCGATCGGGTTCGGGATATCGGTCAGTTCGACGCCGGGTGCCCAGGCGAGGATCTCCCGCGCCTCGTCTGGGCTGATCGCTCTGGCGAATCGGGCGTTGATGGACAGCGAGTGGCCGGTGAAGACGGGCACACGGACACACGTGGCTGACACCTGCAACTCCGGGATACCGAGGATGCGTCGGTTCTCGTTGCGCAGCTTCTGCTCTTCGTCGGTCTCATCGGACCCGTCCTGCGCCACCGACCCGGCCAGGGGCACCACGTTGAAGGCGACCGGGCGGGGAAACACGCGGTTCTCGGGGAACTCGACAGCTCGCCCGTCGAAGGTGAGCTCCGCGGCCCGGTCGGCCAGCTTGCGGATCTGCTCGTCGAGCTCGGCGACGCCGGCCAGGCCCCCGCCC
>JBBSGQ010000298.1:0-4719 GCA_038253965.1 Acidimicrobiales bacterium
CGACCTGCCCGAGCTCGAAGTGCTGGCGCAGGTGGCCGACGGCTCGGGCAACCCTCTCCTGCCCGGCGCCGTGGACTACGAGGAACTTCTGGCCGGCTCCTCACCCGAACGGCCCGACCTCGAATGGTCGCCTGACGACCTGTACATCCTGTACACCGGCGGCACGACAGGGATGCCCAAGGGCGTCCTCTGGCGCCAGCACGACATCTTCGTCGCCGCGATGGGCGGCAGGGCCTTCGGACAGGCGACCGAGTTCGAGAGCCTCGAAGCGATCATCGAGCCATCGAAGAACGGCGGAGGACTGACCATGCCGACGCCTCCGCTCATGCACGGCGCAGCCCAGTGGTCGTCATTCAACGCCTTCACCGGCGGCAACACGGTGGTCCTGCAATCCGACAACACGCGGCTCGACCCCGTCGACGTGTGGTCGGTGGCGGCCAGCGAGCGGGTGGGGGTCCTGCAGATCGTCGGTGACGCGTTCGCCCGCCCGCTGATCGCAGAGCTGTCGCGCAACCACTACGACCTGTCCAACCTGAGAGCTGTCGTCAATGGCGGCGCGCCGATGAACTCGTCGCTCAAGGAACGTCTGATGGACGAGCTCCCGAACATCATGGTGCTCGATGCCGTCGGCTCGTCCGAGACCGGTGCCCAGATGGGTCACACGTCCACGAAGGGGACGGCCGCCACCGGCGAGTTCACGCCCGGTCCCGGCACGGTCGTGCTCAGCGAGGAGATCGACCGCCTGCTGACACCTGGCGACGGGCTGGTGGGTTGGCTCGCCCAAGAGGGATACGTGCCGCTCGGTTACCTGGGCGACGCCGAGAAGACAGCGCGCACGTTTCCGACGATCGACGGTGTCCGATACTCGGTGCCTGGCGACCGGGCGCGGTGGCGCGCCGACGGGGTCATCGAGCTGCTCGGTCGCGACTCGGTCACCATCAACTCCGGAGGCGAGAAGATCTTCGCCGAAGAGGTCGAACAGGCCATCGCGCATCATCCCGGGGTCTACGACGTGATGGTGGTCGGCCGGCCGAGCGAGCGCTGGGGGCAGGAGGTCGTGGCTCTCGTCCGCCCGGCCGACGGCGTGGTGGTCACCGACGAGGAGCTGCTGACGGAGTGCGCGCAACACATCGCCCGCTACAAGTTCCCCAAGGAGTTCATCTACCTGCCACAGCTCGTCCGCTCCCCCGCGGGCAAAGCGGACTACCGGTGGGCCAAGGCAACTGCGTCGTCGTCCGCGACATCTGAACGGATCTAGTTCGACGGGTTACATTCTGCGGTCGATGGCCCACCCGCGTCGGTTCCGCTTCGGAGTCGACCTGCAACACCCGTTCGACGGGCGGTCGTGGCTCGACACGGTGCGCGAGGTCGAGGGGCTCGGATACTCGACGCTTTTCGTCCCTGATCACTTCGACGAGGGCATCGGGCCGATCACCGCGCTGGCGACCGCGGCCGCAGTCACGACCGCGATCAACCTCGGGACCCTGGTCCTCGACTGCGACTTCCGTCATCCTGCGGTGCTGGCTCGCGAGCTGGCCACCATCGACGTCTTGTCCGAGGGGCGGCTCGAGGTCGGTGTCGGCGCTGGTTGGAAGCGTCTCGACTACGAGCGCTCGGGCATCCCGATGGACCCACCGAAGGTTCGTGTCGACCGCATGATCGAGCACACCCAGGTGCTCAGAGGGCTCTTCGGAGACGGCCCGTTCAGCTTCGCCGGCAGCCACTACCGGATCACTGACCTCGACGGCACGCCGAAGCCCCACCGGCCCGGCGGGCCGCCGTTCGTCATCGGTGGCGGGGGGCCGAGGGTCCTGCGCTTCGCAGGTGCGACCGCCGACATCGTCGGGGTGAACGCCTCGATCCACTCCGGTGAGATCGACACCGCAGCAGCGCAGGACTCCCTTCCCGAACGTATCGACGAGAAGGTCGGATGGGTCCGGACCGGCGCCGGCGACCGCTTCGACGAGCTCGAGCTCAACGCCTGGTTGGCCGTCGCCGAGGTGACCAAGACCAGCGACGAGGTTGCCGAGGTCCTGTCGGCGGTGTTCGAGACCGACGCGGCGTCGGTGCTGGCCTCGCCGTTGGCACTGATCGGTGCGCTCGCTGAGATCCGCGAGCGTCTCCAAGAGCGCCGCGAGCGATGGGGGTACTCCTACATCGTGATACCGGGGGACAAGGCGCGCGAGTTCGGTCCCGTCGTCGCCGAGCTCACCGGCGGCTGAAGCATCGGCCGGAGGAACTACAGCGGCAGGTTGCCGGTCGCCGACGCGACGGAGCCGGTGTCTTTGTACGCAGCGATGGTGCGCTGGGCGATGCGCATCTGGTGGATCTCGTCGGCACCGTCTGCGAAGCGGGCCCAACGCGCCTGCTTGAGCATCTCGCCGAGCGGCGTGTCCGAGGAGTAGCCGAGTGCGCCGTGCACCTGGATGGCGCGGTCGATGATCCGGTTGAGCGAGTTGGCCACGAAGTGCTTGGCCATCGACACCTCGCTCTTGAAGTCGGCCCCCTTGTCGATGAGATATGCCGCGTGCAGCACCATGAGCTTGCACTGGTACAGCTCCATCGACGAGTCGGCGATCATCCACTGGATCCCCTGCTTCTCGGCCAGGTAGGACCCGTGGCTGTACCGGTTGAGCGCCCGGTCGACCATCATCTCGAGAGCCATCTCGGCCTGACCGATCCAGCGCATGCAGTGGGCGAGGCGGGCCGGGCCGAGCCGGGCTTGGCCGAGGAGATGGCCCTGTCCCCGACCACCGAGCATCTGGTCGTTGTGGACGCGAAGGTCAGTGATGCGGATCTCGCAGTGGTTGTGGCTGCCCGACATCGTCTCGACGTCTCGCACGACCTCCCAACCGTCGCTCGGGATGTCGATGATGAACGCCGAGTTGGCCGCCTGCGGGAGGTCGGGCTGGTCTTCTGTGCGGCAGATGAGGATTGCGAACTTCGCGCCGCGCGCCCCGGAGATGAACCACTTGTGACCGTTGATGACCCATTCGTCGCCGTCCTCGACCGCCGTGGTGCGGATCAACGTCGGGTCTGAGCCGGCAACCTCCGGCTCGGTCATGGCGAAGCATGATCTGGCGTAGCCCTCGCAGAGCGGACGCAGGTACCGCTCCTTCTGGTCGTCGTTGGCCCAATGAAGGAGCGTGTGCATGTTGCCCTCGTCGGGCGCCTGCGCGTTGAGGGCGAATGGACCCATGCGGCTGCGGGCCGCCTCGGCCGACACACTGGCCATGGCCACGTGTCCGAGCCCCATGCCGCCCCACTCCTTCGGCATGTGCGGTAACCAGAGACCCCAGTCCTTGGCTGCCTTGCGCATGTCGATGATGCCGTGGATCCACTGGTCCCGATCCCAGGAGTCGGCCTCGGCCTTCTCCTCGATCGGCCTCACGATCTGGGCGACGAACTCGCGGACCTTGAGCCGCAAGTCGTCGAGCTCGGGCGGGAAGCTGAAGTCGATGGCCATGGCTGTCGAGTCTGCCACCGATGTTGACCCGGGGGTCAGGCTGGCGCGATCACGCCCCTTGGGCTTGATCGCCGGCCAACGCCTGCAGGACCACTGACTCGATGTGCTCTGGGTCCAGGCCGAGCTTGGTGCCGATGTGCACGGCCCAGATCTCGCCTCGCAGGTTGTTCTCGAAGTCGAGCTGGCTGCGGATGTCGGCCCTCGCCGCCTGGCGGTTCTGGCTGACCATCACGAACGTGGCGAGGAAGATCGCCTCCAGGCTGACGACCATGGTCAACAACCCGAACGGGAATTTGTCGAACTCGGCCGACGAGCCGATCACCCCGACGTTCACGAGGATCCAGGCTGCGAACCAGATGGAGTGGATGTAGACGAATCGCAGAGAGCCGGCGAACATGGTGACCTTGTCGGCGGCGCGGTCCTGAGCGCGCTTGAGCGAGTCGGCGAGCCATCGTTCGTTGGCCGCGTGTGTGACCTTGTAGAGCTTGCCGTCCTCCACGCCGTCGGCTCGATCGATGATCCGGCAGGCCGGGCACGTCAGAGCGAACTGTGGGGAGGTGGTCGGGGTCTGGGGGGTGTCCACGTCGCTCCACGCTTGCACGCGCGGCCCGCAGTCGCGCGGCAGGCTTCGCAGGGTCGACCGACCGGCCAGCCGGTACCGTGCCGCGGTGCGCAGCAGGTACGTCACCACCAACGGCATCCGGATGTTCGCAGTCGAGGACGGCGCAGGCCCGCTCGTGCTCCTCGTCCACGGCTTTCCGGAGAGCTGGTGGTCCTGGCGCAACCAGCTGCCGGCGCTGGCCGCTGCCGGCTATCGAGTCGCAGCGATCGACCTGCCGGGGTACGGCCGGTCCGACAAACCGGATGTGACCTACGACGAACCGTGGCTGACCGCGTGCCTGGCCGGCCTCGTCCCAGCGCTCGGAGCCGAACGATGTGTGATCGCAGGCCACGACTGGGGCGGCCTGCTGGTGTGGCCGTTCGCCCGGCGCTACCCGAACCTGCTGGCCGGGGTGGTCGGCGTCAACACGCCGGACCTCCCTCGCACGCCGATGGCACCCACGGCATTGTTGCGGATGGCGTTTCCCGACGAGCCGCCCTACCTGTTGCAGTTCCAGGATCGTGGACCGGCCGAGTACCTGCTCGGTCGCAACGTGCGAGGTTTCTTCGAGGCCATGTTGCGCGGCCCGGCCACCCGTCGGCCCGAGTCGTTCGATGACGAGGTGATCGACAGTTACGTGGAGCAGTTCGAG
>JBBSGQ010000299.1:0-4713 GCA_038253965.1 Acidimicrobiales bacterium
AGCAACTGGAGGCGTTCCGAGGCCGGATCGACCACCACCTCGATGTCTGCGCTGTCGGGTGGAGGGGCGACGAACGTGTCCTCGCCGGGGTCGAAGCCCTTTGCCGGCAGCTGCTCGCCGACCGGCGCCTCGAGGCGGACCTCTTCGCCGGCGTCGTTGATCAACGCGTCGGTGATCGGGTTGAAGTCGAGCCGACCGGCCAAGGCGAGGGCGATCACCGTGTCGGGCGACGTGACGAAGCTCAGCGTGTTCGCCGAGCCGTCGTTGCGCTTGGGGAAGTTGCGGTTGTAGGAGTTGACAATCGTGTTCTTGGTCGACGGGTCCATGTCCGGCCGGGCCCACTGGCCGATGCAAGGCCCGCAGGCGTTGGCCAGAACTTCGCCGCCGATCGCCTCGAGATCCGCCAGCAGGCCATCGCGCTCGATGGTGGCCCGAACCTGCTCCGAACCCGGGGTGATGAGCAACTTCGTCCGCGCTTTGAGACCCCTGGCCGTGGCCTGGCGGGCGATCGACGCCGCCCGAGTGATGTCTTCATAACTCGAGTTGGTGCAACTCCCGATGAGCGCCGCTGAGATCTCGAGCGGCCAGTCGTTCGCCTCGGCGTCGGCGCCGACCTCGCTGACCTTGTGAGCGAGGTCGGGGGAGTGCGGCCCGTTGATCAAGGGAGCGAGCTCGAACAGGTTGATCTCGATCACCTGGTCGTAGAAATCGGTCGGCGAAGCAAAGACCTCCGGGTCAGGCCGCAGATGCTCCGCCACACCGCCGGCCGCGTCGGCGATCGCCTGACGCCCCGTCGACTCCAGGTAGGCGGCCATGTTGGCGTCGAAACCGAACACCGACGTCGTCGCGCCGATCTCGGCACCCATGTTGCAGATCGTGGCCTTGCCGGTGGCCGAGATGGAGTCCGCCCCCGGACCGAAGTACTCGACGATGGCGCCGGTGCCACCCTTCACGGTGAGGACGCGGGCGACCTCCAGGATGATGTCCTTGGGCGCTGTCCAACCGGAGATCTCCCCGGTCAGGTGAACGCCGATGACCTTTGGGAACCGGACGTTGAACGGATATCCGGTCATCACGTCGACAGCGTCGGCGCCGCCGACACCGATCGCCACCATGCCGAGGCCGCCTGCGTTCGGCGTGTGGCTGTCAGTGCCGATCATCATCCCGCCCGGAAACGCATACTGCTCGAGCACCACCTGGTGGATGATCCCCGAACCGGGCTTCCAGAAGCCGATGCCGTACTTCGCCGACACGCTCTGCAGGAAGGCGTACACCTCGGAGTTGGTGTCGATGGCCACGCCGAGGTCGATCTGCGCTCCCACCTTCGCCTGGATCAGATGGTCACAGTGGACGGTCGTCGGCACCGCCACGGTCGCCAGACCGGCGGTCATGAACTGCAGCAGTGCCATCTGGGCTGTGGCGTCCTGCATGGCGACGCGATCGGGATCGAAGTCGGTGTAGCTGCGGCCCCGCTCGAGCCCAGCCGTGTCGGCATCTCGCAGATGGTTGATGAGGATCTTCTCGGTGAGCGTTAGCGGGTGACCGAGGCGCTCGCGGCCCGCTGCCACCCGTTCGGCCAGCCGCGCGTACACCTGGGCAACTAGCTCGATCGGCGTGCTGGCGGTCGTGGCCATGGGTCACCTCACGGGTCGGAGTGTTTCCACCGGCAACTTGCGCCAGCGGCTCAATGAGACAACTATAAGACAAGTGCGCACTATCCGCTACCGGGAGATCGCCGACGATCTTCGTCGCCGAGTCGATGCCGGCGAGTTCGCAGCTGGACGCCTGCTGCCGAGCGAGGCTGATCTGTCCGGAGCGTACAGTGCATCTCGCGTCACCATCCGCAAGGCGTTGGAGGAGTTGCGGACCGAGGGCCTGATCGCCGCGAGGCAGGGCTTCGGATGGTTTGCGGCAGACGAGACGGTGCGCCAACCGCTCGGTCGGTTGGCCACGCTCGAGGAGCAGCTCGAGGGTTCCGGTCGCCGGTCTGAGCGCAAGGTCCTCGACTTCGCGTTCATCAAGCCGCCCGCCCGCGTGCTCCAGGTCCTCCGGGTCGACAAGGTGCTGCAGGTCCGCCGGCTGAGCCTTGCCGACGGGCATCCGTTCGCCCGCGTCACTGTGTGGTGCCCCGAACAGCTGGGAGCCGGGCTGAGTCGTGCTCAGGTGGAGCGATCGTCGTTCTATGACCTGCTGCCGGTCAACCTCGGTGGCGCGGTGCAGTCGATCGGCGCAGACGCGGCGAGCGCCCGTGATGCCGAGCTGCTCGAGATCCCCAAGGGTTCGCCAGTACTGGTGTGCGAGCGGGTGACGTCGGACGCCGACGGCGACCCGGTGCTGGTAGCCGAGTCGATCTTCCCCGGCCATCGAACCGAGTTCATCGTCGACCTCCCCCATCCCGAAGCGAGCATCGCTCCGAGCGGACTGCGTCTGGTGGAGTGAGAGGCCCCGAGCTCTCGAGCCGGCGCTTCTTCGCGCTGCTCCCGGGCTCCTACCAGTGATCCCAGTGGATGATCTCGCTGGCCGGAACTCGTGACGCCCTCTTGAAGTCGGTGCCCTTGGTGTAGGCGACCGGGAACAGCCCGGCCTGGGTGCAGCTGTCGAAGGGGATGCCGAGCAGATCGGCCACTTCGCGCTCGCGCGGGAGGTGCAAGGTTGTCCACGCCGAGCCGAGACCGCGGGACCTCAGGGCGAGCATGAAGCTCCAGACCGCCGGCAGGATCGAGCCCCAATAGCTTGCATGCATGAACGACGGGGCGTCGTCGGGCACCCGGCCCCATTGACACGGGATCACCATCGCCGGCACCTCGTGGAAGTGCTCTCGCAGATACGTGGCTGAGGACTTGACCGCGTCCTGTCGTTGGGCCCGCGGGTCCGCCTCGACATAGGACGCGCCGGGCATGTCGATGTAGGGGTCGAAGCTGGCGGCGTAATGGTCGGCGATCTGGCGTTTGAGGTCGGCGTCCTCGACCACCACCCAGTGCCAACCCTGTGCGTTGGAACCGGTCGGCGCTTGGATCGCGAGGTCGATGCACTCCTCGATCACCGTTCGTTCAACCGGACGCTCGAGATCGAGGCGCTTGCGAACCGACCGGGTCGTGGTGAGCAGCTCGTCAGGCGACAGGTCGAGGATCATGAGTCGTCTCCTTCGATGGGGTCTCGACATTGTGGTGGCAACGAAGCGCCGCCGGCGCCGAAGGATCAACCGGTACCGTGACCTGCATGAAGCTTCTCGTGGCGGCGACCTTCGCCTGCACACTCGTCGCGTGCAGTGGGGCCGGCACGCCGACCCGGAGCCGGGTACAGGCGGCGCTCGTCACGTCGGGCATATCGAAGACGGAAGCGCGCTGCGCGACGCGGCAGCTCTTCACAGTGCTCTCCACGACGCAGCTACGGAACCTCGCCGAACGCGGATCGGGCGCGTTGGACAACAAGACGGCCGGCGCGTTGAGCACCGCGCTCGGCACCTGCGCATCGAACGTCGGCCCTGCACGGACCGTTCCGGCGACGTCTACCCCGGCCACCACCTCACCGCAGACTGCGCCACTGACCTCCAAGCCCTGACCGGGTCCCCGCGTTGCGACCAGATCGGCCCGGGAGCTCAGCTGAGGTCGGGCCACCGCTGCTCGGCCGGCTGGCGGACACGCCTCTTGCCGCGGTCACCGAGAGCCCAGTTTCGACGCCACGCTCCCACGTCAGGACCGGTGAGGCCGGGGCTCGAGGAGGCATGAGCCCGCTTTCGTGCCGAGTACCAGTTCGTCGTCGCCTCGTCGGCGAGTGCCGCCACCTCTTGCTGAAGGCGCGCCGCGAACTTCTGCGACGATTCGCCTTGGGCCGGCCAGACCGGGCGACCGAAGGTGACGACGGTCCGCCCCGGCCGCAGCTTCTTCGACCCCTTCGCCAGGATGCGGCCGGTGCCCTGGAGATGCACGGGCACGACAGGCACGCCACAGCGGATGGCGAGATAGGCCGCACCACCCCGGAACGGCTGACCCCAGCCGTCAGGGCTTCGGCCACCTTCGGGGAAGATCACCATGCTCCATCCGTCCTCGATCAACTTGGCCGCGTGGTCAGCCGAGCGACGGGTCACCTTCGATCGCTCGATCGGTATGGCGTTGAGCGTGAGCGCAGCGACTGCTCCTGACAGGCGGGTCCGGAAGAAGTAGTCGGCTGCAGCGCCGGTGAACACCTTGTAGCGGAACGGCTCGGGCAGCGACGACAGCAGAAGGCCAGCATCGACATGGCTGTGGTGGTTCGCCGCGAACACGACAGGCGGATCGAGGGCCGCCAACCGGTCGAGGCCGCGGCGCTCTGGGCGGGCGATCGCGGCGACTGCCGGGCGCAGCAACGATTCGAGCAACACGGTGCGCGTCCATCGAGCGGGGAACGACCGGGCCCAATCCGTGTCGTAGGCGCCGCCGGTCTTCTTCTCGTCTGGCAACGGGTCGACTGCGCCGGGCAGGGTCGGCGCCCGGTACGGAAACGTCAGGCGGCTCAACCGGACTGTTCTCACGTTACGTCAGCCATCACGATCGGCGGGTTCTTGAGGTGGGTGATGGTGGGATGCCGGCCGACGACATCCTCGGCCATCTCGAACGCGTCGGACAGCGTGGACGCCGGCTTGAAGCCGAGCCGGCGGACCGCCTTCACGTCACCTCCGACGATGATCACCCGACTCAGGTGCTGGAGGGCGTGAGCGCCCCAGTACCACATGTA
>JBBSGQ010000300.1:0-4713 GCA_038253965.1 Acidimicrobiales bacterium
ATGACGTCGTGATCGACGTCAATGTCGGCATGCCGCGGTGCGGTTGCAGATCTGACGACGCCGGACGACTGGCTGAGCAGGCGCGGGCGTCGGGCCTCGAGGTGCGAGGGGTCATGGGTTACGAGGGCCATCTGATGACCGAAGACGAGGATCGGGCCGGCAAGGTCGAGAAGGCCATGGCTCGACTGCTGGCCGCCCATGATGCAGTGGGGGGCGGCATCGTGTCCGGCGGCGGCACCGGAACCTATGCGGTCAACCACTGGGTCACCGAGATCCAGGCCGGGTCTTACACCCTCATGGACACGCATTACGGGGCGGCCGGTCTGCCGTTCCGCCAGGCGCTCGCCCTGTGGTTGACGGTTGTCTCCGTCGATGCGCGAGGTCGATACGCCGTCGCCGACGGGGGCCTCAAGGCGCTCGGCATGGACCACGGCGACCCTACGGTGGAAGGCGGCGTCGTGTGGTTCTGCTCTGATGAGCACCTCACCTTCTCGGCTGCCGAGGAAGGAGCGTCGCTTCCGCACGTCGGCGACCGCGTCCGCGTCGTCCCGGCCCACGTCGATCCGACGGTCGCCTATCACGAACGGATGCACCTGGTCCGTGACGAGGACGTCGTCGACACCTGGGAGATCGACCTCCGCGGCTGGTAGCCCCTCCCGGTTCGGAGCTCGATCGAGCCGTACCTGAGCAGCAGCTAGCCGACGGAACAATCTCGTTCTCGCGTCACTCGGGGGGTGTGACAGGAATCGGGTGCTCCCAAGGCGGTTGGCCTAGACGGGCGAGCAACTCGCGGAGAGCCCGGCCACGATGGCTGATCGCGTGCTTCTCCGATGACGACATCTCGGCGAACGTGCGACCGCCGGCCGACGGGTCGTCGGGCAGGAAGACCGGGTCGTAACCGAAGCCGGACAGGCCTCGGGGCCCGTCGGCGATGTGGCCTTCGACGTTGCCTGCCGCAAGCACCTCCCGCCCGTCAGGCCAGGACATGACGAGCACACAGCGGAATCGGGCAGTCCGGCGTTCGGCCGGGACGTCCGCCAGCTCGGCCAGGAGCTTGGCCACGTTCCGAGCGCCATCCGCGCTCTCGCCGGCGTAGCGGGCCGAGCGGACTCCGGGCGCACCGGACAGCGCATCGACTTCGAGTCCGCTGTCATCGGCCAGCGCCGGCTCGCCGGTGGCGTCGGCCAGCGCAGACGACTTGAGCCGAGCGTTGCCCTCGAACGTGTCAGCGTCCTCGACCACGTCGGGCATGTCGGCCGGGCGAGGGACGAGCTCGAACTCCGGACCCAACACCTCGACGATCTCGATCGCCTTGTGCGGGTTGGCAGTCGCCAGAACCAGCCGCATCCGGCCCGCCTGCACCTCAGCGCGTCGGTGGGCGGGGCGGCGGCGCCTCCGCCACGACCTCGGCCTGCACCTCGGTGATCAGCTTGATCCCGCCTTCGGCGAGACCGAGCAGCTCGTCGAGCTCCCCTCGGCTGAACGGCATCCCTTCCGCCGTTCCCTGGACTTCGATGAACCGACCCGCGCCGGTCATCACCACGTTCATGTCGACCTCGGCTCGCACATCCTCGACGTAGGGAAGATCGAGCATTGGCGTCCCGTCGATGATGCCGACCGAGATCGCGGCGCACGAATCGACGAGCGGATGGGCGCCGATCGCCCCTCGCGCTACCAGCCGGGTCAACGCGTCGTGCAGCGCCACGTACCCCCCGCAGATGGATGCCGTGCGGGTGCCGCCATCGGCTTGGATCACGTCGCAGTCGACGATGACCTGGCGCTCGCCGAGCATCGCCATGTTGCACACTGCGCGAAGGGACCGTCCGATCAGGCGCTGGATCTCCTGGGTCCGACCGGACGGCTTGCCGTCCTTCACCTCGCGGCGTATGCGCTCAGCCGACGCGCCGGGCAGCATCGAGTACTCGGCGGTGACCCAGCCGCTTCCCTTGCCCCGCATCCACCGAGGGACGTCCTCGTCGATCGACGCAGTGCACAGCACCCTTGTCGCGCCGAACGATACGAGCACCGATCCCGCTGCCGCATCGGTGAAGTCCCGCTCGAACGCGATGGCCCGCAACTCATCGGGCTCACGGCCGTCCTGCCTCACGACTCGAATCTCATGTGTCGTACCTCTCGTGGATCGTCGCTATGGAGATCGGCCCGTCGAACTCGGCTGCGGCTTCGCGCCGCCGCGCGTCGCCGGTGCCGGCCATCAGGTGGGTCAGGACCAGGTGGCGTACGCCGCTCTCCTTGGCCATCGACCCGGCTTCTCGGGCCGAGCAGTGTTGCACGGTGCCCTCCTTTGTGGGATCGAGCGTGGCCTCACACAGAGCGAGGTCGAAGCCGAGGTCATCAGGATCGAGCGCCGACAGCGACCAGGCTGACCCGGTGTCAGCCGTGTAGCCGAGCGTCCGGCCATCCGCTTCGAGCCGCACGGCAAGCGTCTCGACCGGGTGATCGGTACGCGAGAATCGCAGTACTAGATCGCCGATGACCGCTTGCGAGCGGTCGCTCACCGTCTCCCACGCGAACGTCGGTGCCACTCCGTCCGCGCACACCGCATCGAGCAGACCCTTCGTCTCCGCGGTTCCGAGCACCCGCAGTCCTTCGATCCCGAGCGCGTACTTCAGCGCGTTGCGCAGGACCGGAAGCTCGAGCCAGTGGTCGGGGTGGCTGTGGGTGACAACGACGGCATCGAGATCGGCGAGGTCGACATGCTGCTGAAGGTTGCCCAACGTGCCAGGCCCGCAGTCGAGCCAGATGGCGGCGCGGTCGGTACGGACCAGATATCCACTGCAGGCACCGCCGGCCGAGGCGTAGGTGCCCGAGCAACCGAGCACCGTCACGGTCAGGCCCATCAGTTGCAGGAGCTCATTCGATCAGTCCCACGGCGTGCGCTCCACGTTGGCCAGCTCAGGTCCGAGAAGCCGAGCCCCGAGACGGCGGAAGGTGTCGATGTCTCCCGAGGACAGAAACCGGTGGCGGCCCGGTCCGACGGCAGCCGACCTCGGACCGAGCCCCTTTCCCGCCTCGAGGAGAGCTCGGAGCTCGAAGGCGGTTTCGTCGGCGGAGGACACGAGCACCACCTCGCGTCCGAGCACGTCAGTGATCGTACGGGCGAGATAGGGATAGTGCGTGCACCCGAGCAGCAGCGTGTCCACGCGCGCGGCGGCAATCGGGGCGAGCAACCGCTCCGCCAGGACGTGCACCTGATCGCTGGCCACCTCGCCGCGCTCGACGAACTCGACGAAGCCGGGACACGCCGCGCAGGTCAACGTGACCTCGGAACCGGTCGCCGCCACCGCTGCTTGATAGGCCCCTGAGGCGATCGTGCCGACCGTGCCCACGACGCCCACCTGACCGGAGCGGGTTGCGGTGACAAGTGATCGAACCCCTGGATCGATCACTCCGAGCACCGGCACCTCGAGCTCGGACTGCAGCGATCCGAGCGCCGCGGCTGCTGCGGTGTTGCAAGCGACCACCACCGCTTTCACGCCGTGGTCGCCGACGAGGTGCTGGCTGATCTGGTGGGCGAACGTGGCCACCTCGGCCAGCGGGCGCGGGCCGTAGGGATACCTACCTGTGTCGCCGACGTAGACGAGATCCTCGCCGGGCAAGAGATCGATGAACGCACGGGCGACCGTCAAACCGCCGAAGCCGCTGTCGAACATGCCGATGGGGCGATCGTCGCCCAGGCGATCCATTGGCCTCCAGTTCTACGCCACCTGGCCGCCCTTCTGGGACAGCTGCTCGACCTCAGGGCCGGATGCGCACCGACCAAGCGCCACCGATCGCCCGGGCGGTGACATAGGTGGCTTCGCCGGGTGCGGGTCGGAGCCGCAGGTTGCGGAGACCGGTCATCGTGACCGCCACGCGCCATGGTGGCGACGGGTAGAACACCACGAGTCCGACACCTCGGTGGACCGCTACCCCGGCGGCCGCGAAGCGCTTCGTGGTCGGGTCGAAGGTCGACCTCCGGAGACGGCCGGGCGCAGCCCGGGGATACGCCCGCTTCAACTGCGCCACCAGATCGGCTCTCTCCCCGACCACCGAGTTCGTCCGGCAGTCGAGCTCGAACTCCCCCCACACCATCGGCAGTCGGCCCTCCCGGTAGTCGGTCACCTTGTGCGGGTCGCCGCAGGACTCGCGCCACGTCCACAGCGTGGCCCCGAAGCGGAACGTGTCCTGCAACGCCTGGTGGTCGACGAAGTAGGGGTCGCCCGCCGGTCCCGCTCGCCCGGGATCGGCCCCCCATTCGCCGGAGAGAACCGGCGCTCCGCCGAAGCTGCGTGCTTCGTCGAGCGCCACTTCGAACGCAGCGGCGGTGATCGGTCCGCCGGTGAACCCGCCGGTGTATATGTGCGGTGCATAGACGACGTCCCGATCGTGGGTGAAATCTGGTGGCGCTCCGTGTCCGGTGGACGACCACAGCGCAGAGGGTTCGAAGAACAGCAGATGCCGGCGCCCTCCAGCCCTGCGCTCGGCCCGCCGAACGGCTCGTAGTGAATCGGAGTAGAGGTCCGAGAGAGCCGCCTCCTGATCGGGACCAAATGCGTTCGGCTCGTTCATCACGTCGTACCCGGCGACCGAGGAGTACCGGGCGAATCGGCCGGCGAGGTGGCCGACCATGCGCGCGTATCGGGTGCGGGTCCCGATGTCGCCGGGCCCGGGAGCGTCAGCCCAGAAGGCCCGGAACGCGGTCAGCACCGCCGG
>JBBSGQ010000301.1:0-4706 GCA_038253965.1 Acidimicrobiales bacterium
GCAGGGATGAACACGCACGACACGGTGGCGCCGGTCGCATCGGCTGCCTCGGTCACGGATGCGTAGATCGGAATACCTTCGACGTTCGTCCCCGCCTTCTTGGGGTTCGTGCCGGCCACGACCTGGGTGCCGTAGTCGCGATTGCGGATCCCGTAGAACCGTCCCTGAGAGCCGGTGAGCCCCTGGTAGACGACCTTGGTGTTCTCGTCGACGAAGATCGCCATCTCGCTGCTCCTCTTGGCCTAACGGTTGGCCATCTCGACGGCGGTACGAGCCGCCTCGAGCATGGTGGGCCGGCTGATCAGGGTGTCGGACTCGTGCTCGGCGAGGATGGCCCGGCCCTCGGCAGCATTGGTGCCGTCGAGGCGGATCACGATCGGGCTCTCGATGCTAACCCTTCCCAGTGCCTGGACGATCCCGTTGGCCACCTCCTCACCGCGGGTGATGCCGCCGAAGATGTTGATGAAGATTGACCTGACGTTCGGGTCGTTGTTGATGACCTCGAGGGCTCCGGCCATGACATCGGCGTTGGCGCCGCCGCCGATGTCGAGGAAGTTGGCGGGCTCTCCACCGGCCTGGTTCACCACGTCCAGCGTGGACATGGCGAGTCCCGCTCCGTTGGCGATGATCCCGACCGTTCCGTCGAGCCCCACGTACTGCAGACCCTTGTCGTGTGCCGCCTGCTCGCGGACATCGCGTTGCTGCGTCGCTTCGTAATCCGCCCAGTCGTGGCGAAAGGCGGCGTTGTCGTCCAGTGTCACCTTCGCATCGAGGGCGTGCACCTCGCCGGTGGGCTTGAGGATCAACGGGTTGATCTCAACGAGGTCGGCATCGCCTTCGGTGTACGCCCGGTAGAGCTTGCGCAGGACGTCCACCGCGCCCTCTGTGGCGTCAGGGTTCAGCTTGGCTGCGCCGACCCACTCCCGGGCACGTTCCTCACTGAGCCCTTCGACCGGATCGACCGAGAGCTTGGCGATGGCGTCCGGATCTTCGGCGGCCACCGTCTCGATCTCCACGCCTCCCTTGGCCGACAGGAGCCCGAGGTGTTGCTTCGCCGCCCGGTCCAACGTGAAGCTGGCGTAGTACTCCTCGGCGATGTCGGACGCCTGCTCGACCCACAGCACGTGCACGACGTGACCCTTGATGTCCATCCCGAGGATGTTGGAAGCGTGCTCGCGGCAGGAATCCGCATCCTCGGCCAGCTTGATCCCTCCGGCCTTGCCCCGGCCACCGACCTGCACCTGGGCCTTGATCACGACCGGGTAGCCGATCCGGTCCGCGGCGACGACCGCGTCGTCGACGGTGGTGACCGCTTCGCCGGGCGACACGGGTATGTCGAAGCTGGCGAAGAACTGCTTGCCCTGATACTCGAAGAGATCCACGGGCCGACAAGCTACTGACCGAGCCCACCAGCGGCGAAAGCCGGTCGGCTACGCGATCTCGCGCTCCCGTGCGTCGAGGGTCTCGGCCAACCAGTCGGTGATCGAGTCCATCGGGGCGCCAGGGGTGAAGATCCCGGCGACTCCCGCCTCCTTCAACACCGAGATGTCGCCTTCCGGGATGATCCCACCCCCGAACAGCACCACATCACCGAGTCCTCGCTGGGCGAGCTCCGACAGCACTCGCGGGAACAGGGTCAGATGGGCGCCCGAGAGCACCGACAACCCGACTGCGTCGGCGTCCTCCTGCATCGCCGCCTCGGCTATCCGGGCCGGCGTCTGGAAGAGACCGGTGTAGATCACCTCGAACCCCGCGTCGCGCAACGCCCGGGCGATGACCTTGACGCCACGGTCGTGCCCGTCGAGCCCGGGTTTGGCCACGACGACTCGATAGGGCCGTTCCACGGCAGGCGATACTAGGGCGGTGAGTCCCGTCGCCCCATCGAGGAACCATGCCGGTCGGGCCCTCGCTGTGGCCACGATCGGGGTCATCGTCGCGATGGGCGGACTGTTCCTCGGCAGCCTTGCGCTCAGCAGCCGAAAGACCTCCGACCTGCGCCTGGGCGACACGACGTTCCAGGGTGGAGGCGCAGCGCGGCTGGCAGCCGAGATCGCCGACCGGGGACCGATCTTCTATGGCGACGTGTCCGGCGAGAAGGACCGCGACATCATCCTTCAACACCTGGGCGGTGATCCCAGGATCGGCTGGTATGCGTTCCTCGCCGCGCCGCCCGACAAGCCGCGGAGCTGTACGTGGCAATGGCAGAAGGGTGAGCGCCGCTTCCGGGCGAAGTGCGACCACCGGCTCATCGCTCCGCGCGATGGGGCCGGCCTGACCCGGTTCCCGGTAACTGTCCAGGCACGAAAGCTGAGCGTCGACCTCAACGCCGAGGCTCAGCCGTCGACCAGCTCAGGATCCACAGCGCCCTCGTCCATCGCAACCTCAGGCCACCGGTGAACCGCCTACCGACGCTGCTCGCCGTCCTCGTCACCTGTGCGCTCGTGCTGACCGGTTGCGGCGATGCATCGACCGGCGAGCGCCAGGCCGTGTCCTGCAGGATCGAGCAGCCTCTCGTATCCGGGTGTGGCGTCTGGTGGGGCGCCTTCGTGTCCCCGGACACTGGCGCCGACGACACCAGCGCCACCGCCTTGCTCCGGCTCGAGCAGCAGGTCGGCCGCCGCCTCGCGATCGCCCACCGGTACCACGACATGTCGACGGGGAAGCGAGGCGTGTTCCCCGATGCGGCTGAACGCGCGCTGGGCACTGACCGTCTGCTGTACATCGGGTGGGCATCTCGCGTGTACGGGGGAACCGACTACACCTGGCGCCAGATCGCCGACGGCACGATCGACGCGACGGTGATCGACCCTGCGGCCCGCCGAGTCGCGTCGTACGGTCGGCAGTTCTTCATCGACTTCGACCACGAGCCGGAAGCGCATCCGCGCAACGGGTCCGAGGCCGACTTCGTGGCGGCGTACCGCCACATCCAGAACCGCTTCAAGGCCCTCGGGGCACACAACGCCGTATGGGTTTGGACGGTCACCGGGTTCAAAGACCACTGGAACCAGTACGACGCGTGGTATCCCGGCGACGACGTCGTCGACTGGGTGGCCTGGGACCCATACGACTTCGGCGAGTGCCACCAGTCGGACCGCAAGACGTTCGATGAGACTATCGATCCGTTCTATGACTGGCTGGTCGATCATCATCCCCGCAAGCCGTTCATGCTGGCCGAGTACGGCACAGTCGTCGGTCCCAACGATGCGGCCCGGGCCGTGCGCTGGTACGGCGAGTTGGTCCCGGCGCTGAAGGACCACCCCCGGATCCGCGCCGTCGTGCAGTTCGACCACCGCCCCGGGACGGACGACCCGAGCGCGGCGGGCTGTGACACCCGGATACGCCCGGCATCGGTCCTCCGTGCCTGGTCCGACGCCGGCCTCGATCCGTACGTCAACCCGCCACTGCCACCCTAGAAAAGACCGATGACCTCGCGGCGCTGGATCTTGTTGGTGCCCGTCCGGGGGAACTCGTCGACGGCCAGGAACCGAACCGGCACCTTGTACTCGGCCAGGCGCTCGACGGCCCAAGCGCCGAGGTCGAGCTGGGCCAGATCGCATCCCGGAGTCACACGCACCGCGGCAGCCGGCACCTCGCCCTGGCGTTCGTCGGGCAGGCCGACGACCGCCGCCTCCAACACCTCGGGATGCTCCTCCAACGCCTGCTCGATCTCCACCGCGTACACCGAGTAACCGCCCCGCTTGATCACATCTTTCTTCCGACCTTCGAATCGGACGAACCCGAGCATGCCCCGACGTGCCAGATCACCGGTGCGTAGCCAGCCGTCCTCGGTGAGCGCGGCATCGGTGGCGCCGGCGTCGCCGTGGTAGCCCTTCAGCACGCCGGGCCCACGGACCAGCAACTCGCCAACCGTCCCGACCGCCACCTCGTCGCCGCCATCGTCGACGACCTTGAACCGGTATCCAGGGAGAGCCATCCCTACCGATGACCCGAGACCGGCGCCGACCATCGGCGGTGAAACCCGCACGGCGACACCGCCACCACTCTCCACCAGTCCGTAGCCCTCGACGAACGCGGCCTCGCCTACTGGGCCGAAGAAGGGCAAGGTCGCGGTAGCGCCGAAGCGCTTGAACGCGACGGCCAGGTCTGCCGGCATGGCATCAGCACCTGACGCCCAGACCCGTACGGAACGCAGGTCGCGATCCGCAGCCCCGGCTTCGAGGAGCATCCGGAACATGGCCGGCACACCGACGAACATCGTGGCCCGCCGTGACTCGATCGCGTCGAGGACCTTGACCGGATGGAACGAGGGGAGGAAGTACACGGGAATCCCTGCGCAGGCCATCCCCAGCACTGCGGCGAAGCCCATGATGTGCGCCACCGGCAAGCCGAACACCGCTTCGTCGCGTCGCAGACCTGCGGGCCAGATCGCCCCGGCGGCGATGCTGCCGATCAGGCTGCGGTGGGTCAGCTCCACGCCCTTGGGTTTGCCTGTGGTGCCGGAGGTGTAGAAGAGCGCAGCGACGTCGTTCGGCTCAGCGGGCGCCGCGTCGGCCACCGGCTCGGCTCCGTCGATCTCGTTGGCTCGGTTGATCACGAGGGTCGCACCCGAGTCGCGCACGACATGGTCGATCTCGTCGCGCGACATCTGCGAGTTGACAGGTGCGGGGATGGCTCCCACCCGCGATGCGGCCAGGCAGAGCAGCATCTGTTCGTAACCGTTCGGGGTGGCGATGACCACCGCATCA
>JBBSGQ010000302.1:0-4656 GCA_038253965.1 Acidimicrobiales bacterium
CGATCAGCTCGACGGCGCGGCGATCGGAACGCTGCACTCGTTTGCGCAGCGGATCCTTTCGGAGAACCCGGTCGAGGCCGGTCTCCCACCGCGAGTGGAGGTGCTGGACGAGGTCAGCTCGGGCACGGAGTTCGAGCGTCGGTGGGCCGGGTTCCGCGATGCGCTCCTCGCTGACAAGGAGCTCGAGCGGACGCTGCTCCTGTTCTTCGCAACAGGTGTGAAGGCCGGGGCGCTTCGTGCTCTCGCGGTGGCTTTTGACCAGAACTGGGATCTCGTGGAGGAACGAGTACCGGAGGAGAGCGCTGAGCCACCCCGCCTGCACGATCTGGTGGAAGAAGCGCTCCGACCAGTTGACGACGCCTGCTCGTTGCGCGACCAGTGCACAGACCACGACGACATCCTCTGCATACGGCTGGAGGACATCGCCGAGTACGCGACCCGGCTGCGAGCGATCGACGACGAGCTCGAGCTGGCCGAAGAACTGTCCGGAGGCGGGCAGTTGCAGGCTCCGTCGTTCAGGGTCGGCAACTGCGGAAGGGCCGGAAACTGGATCGACGTCGCCGAGGTGCGGGCTCACGTTCGCGAGGCGAACACTGAGCTCGGTCTCGTGCGGGACCTGGTTACGCAAGCCTGCGCCAAGCGCATCGGGACAGCGCTGCGCCGCTTCACGTTGTCCGCTGCGAGAGAACGGCGAGCGGCCGGCCAACTGGTGTTCCACGACCTCCTGGTGCTGGCCCGATCCCTCCTCCGCGACCGCGCCCAGGGTGCTGTCGTTCGCCGGCGACTGAACGCTCGCTACCGCCATCTCCTGCTCGACGAGTTCCAGGACACCGACCCGATCCAGATCGAGCTCGCGGTGCGCATCGCGTCGGCGGACCCGTCGGGGGGCGAGGCTGGGCAGGCGCAGTGGAAGGACGTACCGGTCGCGCCCGGCCATCTCTTCGTGGTGGGCGATCCAAAGCAGTCCATCTACCGCTTCCGGCGAGCCGACATCGCGGTGTTCATGGCCGCCGCCCGGCGCTTCGGACCCGAGGGCGGTGGCGTGGTCGAGCTCTCTGCCAACTTCCGCACGGTGGCACCGGTCATCGACTGGGTGAACGGAACGTTCGCCCGGTTGATGGCCGAACCGCAGCTCGACCCGCTACTTCCCTCGCAGCCCACCTATGTGCCACTGACCCCGGTCCGCTCGGGGCCGCCGATCGGGCCCTCGGTAGCGTTGTTGGGTCGCGACGAGCTCCCGGAGAAGACGGCGGCTTCGGATATCCGAACGCACGAGGCCGGCGAGGTGGCCGCGACCATCGCCCGGGCGGTGCAGGAGGGTTGGAGCGTCGGCACCGACGAGGCCGAGCCGTGGCGAGCGGCACGGTTGGGCGACATCACTGTGCTGGTACCGGCTCGAACCTCGCTGCCCTTCCTCGAGGACGCTCTGGAAAAGGCGAACATCCCGTACCGGGCGGAATCGAGCTCCCTCGTCTACTCGACGCGGGCGGTGCGTGACCTGCTGATGGTGCTGCGGGCGTCCGACGATCCCACTGACCATCTCCAGATCGTCTCGGCGCTGCGCTCGCCCCTCCTCGGATGTGGGGACGACGATCTGTTCCGGTTCAAGGTCGAGCGCCGGGGTCGGTGGAACTACCTCGCCGAACAACCCGCCTCGGCGCCTGAATGCGACCCGGTAGGCCTCGGCCTGACCTATCTCCGAGCGCTGCACGAGGACCGGCACTGGCTGGCCCCGGCCGAGCTGCTCGGCCGCATCGCACGAGAGCGTCGCGCCTTTGAGATCGGCTTCGCCGAAGGACGTCCGCGCGACGTGTGGCGCCGTCTGCGCTACGTGATCGATCAGGCTCGCAGCTGGAGCGAATCCACGGGTGGCAGCCTTCGCCAGTACCTGCGCTGGGTCGAGCTACAGACTGCAGAGGGGGCGCGAGTCGCGGAAGCCGTCCTGCCCGAAACCGACGACGACGCAGTTCGCATCATGACCATCCACGCCGCGAAGGGTCTCGAGTTCCCCATCACGATCGTCTCCGGGCTGTCCACTGGGCCGAACCATCAGCGAGCTGCAGCAGAGGTCGCGTTCCCGCCGAACGGTGGCGTCGGCTACCGGTTCGGCAGCAAGGTCGTGACCGATGAGTTCGCCGAATGGGTCCCTATCGACGAACAGATGGGGTTCGACGAGCGCATCAGACTGCTCTACGTCGCGTGCACGCGCGCCCGCGATCACCTGGTCGTCTCACTGCACCGCAAGGCACGGCCGAACGCCGCGCAAGGTGCGACCAGCCGGACGAACGCCGAGCTCCTCTTCGATGGCATGGGCG
Organism: Acidimicrobiales bacterium; assembly: GCA_038253965.1. Lineage (GTDB taxonomy): Bacteria > Actinomycetota > Acidimicrobiia > Acidimicrobiales > Iamiaceae > JBBSGQ01. The sequence goes on from JBBSGQ010000302.1 coordinate 2,316, forward strand.
ATCTGTTCGACACGCTTCCTGACGCTGCGGACCAGCCGATGCCAGTCCGTACCGTCGAACCCCCCACCCCACCCTCGGCCCCGATGCCGTTCGCCGAATGGGAGGCCGAACGCACGACCGCACTAGTCGCCCGATCGCGCCCGTCGACGGTCGCAGCAACCGCGCTCACCGACGAGGGCACGGCTGATGCGGCCGCGGAGCCGGATGCAGGTCTGGAGAAGCGGCCGCGCGACCTCGATCTGCCGCCTTGGCTCAAGGGTCGCTACGGCACCTCGGTTGGTCGCGCGGTTCACGGCGTGCTGCAGACCATCGACTTGAACACCGGTGCGGGCCTCGACGATGCGGTTGCTGCGCAATGCGAGGCCGAGGCCATCCGGGGACGACAAGCTGATGTCCGCCGACTCGTCGAGCATGCGCTCGAGTCCTCGATCGTTCGCGAGGCCGCCGTCTCGCCGCATTGGCGCGAGGTCTACGCTTGCACGCCCCTTGCCGGCGGACGACTCCTCGAGGGCTATGTCGATCTGCTCTACCGCAGCCAGGCTGGGCTGGTGGTCGTCGACTACAAGACCGCAGCCACGTCAGACCTGGACGCGTTGGCCTCGAGGGTCGACGGGTACCGGCTCCAGGGCGCCGCGTACGCGCTAGCCATCGGCCGGGCCACCGGGGAGCGTGTCGTGCGGGTGAGCTTCCTGTTCCTGACGCCCGATGGTGCGGTGGAGCTCGACCTCGACGACCTCGGAGCCAGCGCAGCCGAGGTCGAAGCCCAAGTCGCCGGGGCGAGCGAGACCGTCCTCGCTTGACTGGTCGCCCAGCCGCCCCGGGGCCACCGAGACCTCAGCCCCGAGCTGTCCTGTCAAGGGTGGTCCCAGTGGCCCCGAGCTCACGAGCGAGACCGTTCCGCCTGGGCCGGGGTCCAGCTGCTCAGCGGCCTGGGCCCTGCGGGGCTGAGGCGCTGCCACGCCCCGCGTCGGCGAGCTCGGTCACTGCCGTCGACTCCGAGGCGGAAGCCGCGGATGCGCGGTCCTCGCCCAACCGGTCGAGCACCCACGCCAGCGCGTCGGTCGTGGCGGTGGCCAAATCCAGTGGGTGCAGGAGGGGCGCATCATGATCGGCAGCCAGCTCGAAGCTCTTCGCGCTCGGGATCGCGCTGGCCAGCGCACGCTGCTTCTTGGGCCGGACGAGCCGGTCAAGGGTGGTCACCACCACTGCAGCCGGAACGCCGACAGATCCGGCGAACGGCCGGGCGTCGTACCGGCTGAGGGCCCGTCCGGCCTGCGCCAGTGCCGACGGGTCTCCTCGGCGCATCTCGCCCTTGAGCCAACCCTGCCATTGGGCAAGCTCGGGTGACAGCTCGACGACCTGACTCAGATAGCGCTCGACCAAGCCCTTGCTCGGACCGAGCCGGAACACGAGCTCGGCTCCCGCCAACAACTTCCAAGTCAGTCGCTCGCGCAATGACGCTTGCCACTCGAGTGCTGTCGCCTCGAAGATCAGTCCGCTCACAAGCCCCGGATGGCGTCGCCACAAGAGCATGGCGATCGGAGAGCCCATCGAGTAACCGATCGCGACGACCCGCTCGTGGCCGAGGTGCTGCACGAGGGCCGCGGCGTCGTCCGCAGCGGCTTCCAGGGTGAACTCCTCCTCGCTGCGGATACCTCGTCCGTGGCCCCGATGGTCGACAGCCAGGACTCGCCCGACCTTGGTGAGGGGCTCGTACAGCGGGAACCAGTTGAGGTCGGCGCTCGCCGTCCATCCGTGCAGAAGGAGGATCACCGGTCCGTCGGGCGGACCTGGTGCCTCCCGCAGGAACATCTCCCCTCGACCCGGAACGTCCAGCACCCGGCCAGGGGGCAGCGCCGGCGGCACCGGCGCCAGGGGACCGGCCGGCGGCTGGCCTTGTAGCAGCGGGGGTCGACGAGGGCTTCGGCGCAATGACACCCGCCGGGGATCCGGGCCGCTGCGCCGACGTTGTCGGTTCACCATGACGCTGTTCTACACGCAGGACCGACGGCTGCTCCGTGGCGTAGCGTTTCTCACACATTCGAACAGGAGGTCCACGATGGGGTTCGTGCAGATCATCGAGTTCAAGACGTCGAAGATCGACGAGGTGCGCAAGACCGGCGACGATTGGGAGGCGGCGGCCGGCAGCGACAGAACGGCCCGCCGGGTGGTGCTGTGCCAGGACCGCGACAACCCTGGTCGGTACTTCAACGTCGTCTTCTTCGACTCCTACGAGGCGGCCATGGAGAACTCCAACCTGGCGGTGACCAAGGAGTTCTCTCAGAAGATGATGGCGCTCAGCGACGGCCCCCCCACCTTCTTCAACCTCGACGTGCTCGAC
>JBBSGQ010000303.1:0-4627 GCA_038253965.1 Acidimicrobiales bacterium
AGACGACGGAGTGAGGTGCACCGATGCGGGCACATGCCAGCAAGGCGATGGGCAGCTCGGGGATCATGGGCATGTAGACGGCAACCCGGTCGCCCTTGTGCACGCCGAGGCCCTTGAGGACGTTGGCGAACCGCGCCACCTCGTCGAGGAGCTCGGCGTAGTTGACCGTGCGGGTATCGCCGGGTTCGCCTTCCCAGTGGTAAGCCACCCGGTCACCCCGGCCGGCGGCGACGTGGCGGTCGATGCAGTTCTCCGAGACGTTCAGCTTGCCGCCCACGAACCACTTGGCGAACGGAAGCTCCCACTCACAGATCGTGTGCCAGTCCTGCTGCCAGTCGACGAGGTCGGCCGCCTGCTTGGCCCAGAACCCCTGCCAGTCCTCGTCGGCGTCGTCGTACAGGAAGGTGCCGACCGCGAGCGCGTCCTTCTTGAACGACTCCGGTGGCGGGAATGTCCGGTCCTCGAGCAGATAGTCCTCGATCGTGGGGCCGGTCGACTCGGACATGCGCCGCTCCTTGCTCAGGCCGGGTGGGGCGGCAGCCACCCTACCCAGGCCAGTTCGGATGGCTGGTTTGCGGTGGCGGCGAGCTCGTACACTCGAGAACTCGGAACGCGCCGAGGCCCGTCGGGTCGGTGAGCGCCGCGGCTTCACCAACTCGGCTCTTGGCACGTACCGCCGCGAGGTCGCCGAGGTGGGAGCGCTCGGCCCAGACGCGTCGGCCCTCGGCCACCAGGTCGTCGATACCGTGCGCTCTCAAGAAGTCGGCCTGCGACCGGTTCTCGGTCGGGGTCCGCACATCGCCGAGTTGGTCGAGTGCCACCTCACACGTCACGTCCTGCGTCCCGGGCCGTTCCCATGGCCCGCCACCGCGACCATGGGATGCGTAGGTACGGACCCAGTCGGTCCACGGGCGCTCAGCCATAGCTCCGGTGCTCGGCGATGCGTAGTCGAACACGACCGCCCGACCTCTGCCTGCTGCGAGCCGGAGAACATCGGCGAGCCATCTCGCGGCGCGATCCTGCAACGGGATGCGGGCACCGACCGGCGCGGCGGGAGCGAGTCGATCACCGCGTTCCACATCGTCGGTGGCGAGCGGGACGAGCACCTCGACCAGGTCGTCGCGGTCGGCATCCAACCGCACCTCGGCCCAGCCGCCGTCGGTGCGCTGCGCCAGGCGGAAGGGAAGGTTGTCCAGCAGTTCGTTGGCCAGCACGATGATCGGGCCGTCGCCAAACTGGCCGGGGGCGGGCAGATCGAGTCGACTGCTGACACCGCCGGGGTGCGACGCGCGCATCGTCGGTGACAACTCGACCAGCACCAGTTCGAGCGCGGCGACGCAGTCAGGATCCGCGGCACGGATGGACCGGACCAGCGTGCCCGGCCCGGCTCCGACGTCGACCACCGGGAACGGATCGGGGCACCCGAGCTCGGACCACCAGTCATCGAGGGCCCGGGCGATGACCGCGCCGAACAACGGCCCGACCTCTGAGCTGGTCAGGAAATCCCGCCGGCGGCCGGCTCCGCCGCCCTGCATGTAGAAGCCGACGTCGGGATGGTACAGCGCCAGGTCCATGAACTCGTCGAACCCGATCGGCCCGGCCGCTCGGATCCGCTCGGCGACGACCGCCGATGCCGCGCCGATTTGGGTCACTTCACTGCGCATATGCCGGTCGATTGACCCAAATCGACGAAGGACGTGGCTACCGGCCGAGGGCGAACGTGGCGTGTTCGGCCAACCGGCCGATGAGACCCGGCGCGAAGCCGATCACCAGCGTTGACACCACTGCGATGGCGATCGCCGCGTTCACCGCCACGGGCACCTTGACCGGTGTGACGTCACCATCGGGCGCATCCTCCATGAACATGATGCGGACCAGGTTCGCGTAATAGAAGAGCGCTATCACCGAGTTCACGGCCACCACGACGCCGAGCGCCGCGCCGCTGAACGTGCCGGTACCGAGCACCGCCTTGAACACCTGGAACTTGGCGAACCAACCGCCGAGCGGCGGGATGCCGGCCAGCGCGAATAGGAACATCGCCATCGACACGGCGAGGCCCGGTGCGTACTGCACCAGCCCTCTCCACGAGTTGATCTCGCCCGAGCGGGTCCGTCGTGAGACGGCCAGCACCACGCCGAACGCGCCCATGTTCATCGCCGTGTAGATGACGAGGTAACTGATGACCGCTATCAACGCGTCACGGCCGACGGCGCCGCTGTGCCCGGCGACCGCGAGCGGCGCGAGCATGAACCCGGCCTGGGCGACAGAGGAGTAGGCCAGCAGGCGGACGACGTTCGTCTGACGGAGGGCTATCAGGTTGCCGACGGTCATCGTCAGCGCGGCAAGGATCCAGAGCATCGGGCCGAACACGTCATCGCGGCCGTAGAACGCGATGAAGATGAGCTCGAGCATGGCCACGAAGCCGGCAGCCTTCGAGGCGACCGAGAGGAACGCGGTGACCGGCGTCGGTGCTCCCTCGTAGGTGTCGGGCGCCCAGTTGTGGAACGGCACTGCCGACACCTTGAACGCGAAGCCGACCAGCACGAACACGATGCCCAGGGCGGCGACCGGCGAGTTGCCGAAATCGCCGCTGATCTTTGCCCCGATCTCGGACAGCACTGTGGAGTTCGCGCCGCCGTAGATCAATGACATGCCATAGAGCATGACCGCCGAGGCGAACACGCCCATCAGGTAGTACTTCAGCCCGGCCTCGTTGCCGGTCAGCTCGCGTTTGCGCCAACCGGCCAGCAGATACGCGGGGATCGACAGCATCTCGAGGGCCACGAACAGCGAGATGAGGTCCCGGGCTGACGCGATGAAGGTCATGCCGAACACCGACGACACGAGGAGGAGGTAGTACTCACCCTCCCAGTAGTCGCCTTCGGCCACGTGGTTGGTTGACAGCAGGACCGTGAGGTAGCCAGCCACGATGAACAGGGCCTTCATCAGCAGCGCGAAGTTGTCGACGACGTAGGCGCCTCCGAACATCGACCGGTCCTGCCCGTCGACCGCCAAGGTCAACAGGGGCACGAGCGACCCCAGCAAACCGATCCCGGCGATGGACGACATGGCCCACTTCGTGCGCTCGCCGGACGCGACGTCGGCGAGCAACAGCACGACGATCGTGGTGACGAGCACGGCCTCCGGCGCGAGCGCGTGCCAATCGACGGCGGGACGGCTGAAACCTACGAGGGAGCCCATCGTCGCGAATGGCACGCTCATCAGGGCGGGCAGCACGTCACTTCGCCAATGCCGCGAGGCTGTGGACCACCGAGCCGTCAGTGACTCGGAAGATGAAGTTCGGATACACACCGAGTGCCAGGATCAGAACGAGCATGGGCGCCCAGGCGATGTAGTCGGTGACGTGCATGTCGTGGATGTGCGCTTCGGCGAACTCCTCCCTCGGCGTGCCGAAGGCGACCCGTTGGAGCAGCCACAGCAGGTACCCGGCGGCGAAGATCGTGCCGATCGCGGCGATGACCATGAACGTGCGGAACAGCACCACGCTGAGGCCCGGTGCCGGGTTGTAGGCCGACAGGATCGCCGGGAACTCTCCCCAGAACCCGGCCAGGCCGGGCAGGCCCAGGGAAGCCATGCACAGGAAGCCGAACGTCCATCCCATGCGTGGTGCCTGGAGCAACAGTCCGCCGAGCCGTTTGATCTCGAGGGTGTGGTACCGGTCCTTCACCGAGCCGGCGATGAAGAACAGCATCCCGGTGATCAGACCGTGGGCGACCATCCCGAAGATCGCGGCGTTGATGCCGAACGGGGTGAGGGTGGCGATGCCGAGCATGACGTAGCCCATGTGGGCCACCGACGAGAACGCGATGAGCCGCTTCATGTCGGTCTGAGCCAGGCATCCGAGGGCGCCGTAGATGATGCCGATGACCGCCAACACGCCGATGTAGGGAGCCCATCGCACTGCAGCCTTCGGCAGGATCGGGATGGCGATGCGTATGAAGCCGTACGTGCCGAGCTTAAGCAGCACCGCGGCCAGGATGACCGAACCCTGAGTCGGTGCCTCGGTGTGAGCGTCGGGCAGCCAGGTGTGGAACGGGAAGATCGGGACCTTGATGCCGAACCCGAGGAACATTCCTGCGAACAGCCAGACCTGGGTGCCGACGGCGATACCACTGGCCGCCGCCGGAAGGCGGCGCATGTCGAACGTGTGCAGCATCTCTCCGCCGACGTTGACCTTGTTCGACACGAAGTACAACGCGAGGAAGCTGACCAGCATGAGCGCCGATCCGAACAGCGTGTACAGGAAGAACTTGATCGACGCGTACTGCCGCTGCTCACCACCCCAGACCCCGATCATGAAGTACATCGGCAGGAGCACGAGCTCGAAGAACACGAAGAAGAGGACGAGGTCCTGGGCCACGAACGTGCCGACCATCCCGGTCTCCAGGATGAGTATCAGGATCAAGAAACCCTTGGGGTTGTGAGGCTCCGGGAAGTGGTTCCAGGAGTAGATCACCACGAGCGGCACGATGAAGACAGTCAGAGCGAACAGCGGCAGCGAGATCCCGTCGAGCCCGACGATGTAGCGGCTGTTGATGAGCGAGATCCACGTCTTGTCCTGAGCGAACTGCAGGTTCCTCGTGTGATCCAGGTCGAAGTTGGCCAC
>JBBSGQ010000304.1:0-4603 GCA_038253965.1 Acidimicrobiales bacterium
GAGGTGACCGGGTATCGGGGGTGGCGGTCGGGGGTGGCGCCCGGGGCGAGTCGGACCTGGTTGCCGGGGGTGAAGTGGCCCCACGACTCGACCGCCAGGAAGCGCGACACGCCCTGCACGACCGCCACCAGATCGATCGTCTCGTCGAACACGATGAACCCGCCCGTGCCGAGGCCGGTACCGGCCTCCTGCATCGCCTCATAGCTCAGCGGCGTGCCCAGGCCCTCGGCCGGCAGCAGCGGGTTGGCGACACCCGACATGACAGCGATGACGCGACCGTCGGCGGGGCCCCCACCGATCTCGGTGATCACCTCGGACAGCGGCGTGCCCATCGCCACCTCCGCCACACCGTGGCGTCGGGTCCGGCCGGTGATGGTGCAGACGATCGTGCCCGGTGATTGGGAGGTGCCGACAGAGCGGAACCACTCGGCACCCTCCAGCACGATCCGCGCGACGTTGGCGATGGTCTCCACGTTGTTGACCAACGTCGGCGGGGCCGCAGTCCCTGCGTTCGGTCCCGCCATGTCGGTCTCGGCCGCCTCGGACGTGTCCTCGCCGACTTCGTCAACACCGTGACGGAACGGGGGAGCGACCCGCGGGAACGGTGCACGTCCGTCGATCGCCTCGAGGAGCGCGGTCTCCTCGCCGTAGAGATATTCGCTCGGACCCTCGAAGACCACCAGCTCGATCGAGTCGTCGACCCACCCCGCCTCACGTACCTCGTTCATCGCGACGCGCAGCCGGTCGACCTCGGTCTCGAACGTGGCCTTCAGCGCGATGACCACCCGGTCCGCTCCCACCGCGACGGCGGCGATCAGCGCACCCTCGATCACCCGGTAGGGATTGCGACGCAGGATCATCCGGTCCTTGAACGAACCGGGCTCACCTTCCGCGGCGTTGACCACGACGGTGCTCGACATGGTGGCGGACTGGTTGGCGGCAACCGTCCGCCATTTGGTGCCGGTCGGGAACCCTGCGCCGCCGCGGCCCCGGAGCCCCGAGGCCTCGATCGTGGCGATCAGCGTCTCCGCACCCACCGCCCGCGCCGCCACCAGGGCCTTGCCTCCTCCTGCCGCGACCCAAGCGTCCACAGAAGCGACCGGTTCCGGATCGAGCACGCGTGGCGTCGTGGAGATCATGGCGATGATCCTTACCCAAGTGACAGGGCAAGGCTGGCGCGCTCATGCCGCCCACAGCGGCTCAGACGCACCGACCTGCCTTGGACTGGGCGGCTCCCCGAACACATGGATCGAGGCTGGCGCGCTCAAGCGGCCACAGCGGCTCAGACGCACCACTCTGACTCGGCGGCTGCCGCCTAGCGCACCAACACCACTGAGGAGCCGTGGCCGAACAGGCCCTGGTTGGCTGTGACGCCGACCGTTGCCCCGATGACCTGACGGTCTCCCGCCTGTCCTCTCAGCTGCCAGGTCAGCTCGCACACCTGAGCGAGCGCCTGGGCGGGCACTGCCTCGCCGAAGCACGCGAGACCGCCGCTCGGGTTGACAGGGATGCGGCCACCGATCGTCGTGTCGCCATCGTTCAGCAGGCGTTCGGCCTCGCCGGGCTTGCAGAGACCGATGTCCTCGTACCAGTCGAGCTCCATGGCCGTCGACAGGTCGTACACCTCGGCCACGGACACGTCGTCAGGACCGACACCGGCCTCCTCGTAAGCGGCGTGGGCGATCGACGCCTTGAACGTCCGTTCGGGCGGACCGATGGCCGCGGCCGAGTCGGTGGCGAAGTCAGGCAGATCGAGCACGACGTTGGGATAGGTCGGAGTCACCGTCGATACACCCGCCACCCGGACCGTCGATCCGCCAGTGCCGTGTCGCCTCGCGTACTCCACCGACGTCAGCACCACCGCGGCGCCACCGTCAGACGTGGCGCAGATCTCGAGCAGCCGCAACGGATCGGCCACCATCGGGCTGGCCAGGACCTCCGCCTCGGTGACCTCCTTGCGGTACCGAGCGTTCGGGTTGGCAAGGCCGTGGCGCGCGTTCTTCACCTTCACTCGGGCGAAGTCGGCATCCGTCGCACCGTGCAGGTCCATCCGGCGCCTGGCGTACAGCGCGAAGTAGGTCGGGTTCGTCGCGCCGACGAGGCGAAAGCGGAGCCAATCCGGATCCTCGGGGCGGTCGCCGGCGTTCGGGGCGAGAAACCCCTTGGGCGTCGTGTCGGCGCCGACGACGAGGGCCACGTCGCACAACCCGGAGAGGATCCGTGTGCGTGCCGCTTCGAGCGCCGTGACTCCTGACGCGCACGCGGCATAAGACGACGCCACGCGCGCCCCGGTCCAGCCGAGCGCCTGTGCGAACGTGCCTCCTGAGACGTAGCCCGGATATCCGTTGCGCATCGTGTCGGCACCCGACACGAACTGCACGTCAGTCCACGCGAGACCGGCGTCATCCAGCGCGTCGTTGGCCGCAGCGACCCCGTACTCGACGAAGTTCCTGCCCCACTTGCCCCACGGGTGCATGCCGACCCCGAGCACCGCTACATCGTGCGCACCCATCAGCTCTCGTCCTCCTGGTCACTCACGGGCTTCCACTTCCAGATCAGGTGTTCGTGCTCGTCGTCGCTGAACAGCGTGTCGATCACCAACTCGACCTCGTCGCCGACCGCGAGATCGTCCACTCCGACCCCAGGCACCACCTGGCCGAGCACAACGATCCCTTCGGTGGCGAGCTCCACCGCAGCGATGGCGAAGGGCTGGTGCTCGCCCGACGACGGGACGAACGGCGGAGGCGGCTGGTACCGGGCATCGGTGTAGGACCAGATCTTGCCTCGCCGAGAGAGCGGGACCTCGTCGAAGTCGGTGCTCCGACAGTGCGGGTTCGGGCAACAGACCCGGGCGCGCGGGAACACGTAGGTGCCACAGGAGGTGCAGCGCTGGCCGATGAGTGTCGGTTCGTCCCCGTCGACGGTGAACCACCCGTCGACCGCAGGTACTGCGGTCCTGGTCATGCAGCATCTCCTGACGCCTCGTCAGATCGTCCCGGCAGCGTAACGGAACCCGTTCGATGAGCCGTCGCCACCTGATCAGGACGAGTTGGGGAAGGGCCGAGGGTTTCACGGTGGCGAAACAATGACGAAACGTTGTCACCGTACGGTCGGCCTCATGGATGTGGAGCTCGTCCGGTGGCCTGGGGAGCAAGTTCGCCTTGATGAGGCACGTCGCGCCGGTGCGGCCCGGCTCGTGTTGGTGCCCGAAGGGATCCTGCCGCCGATGCCCGATGACGTGCTCGAGGACTGGGTTCGGCTCCCGGCCACCGACGACGACATCCGACTCAGGGTCCAGGTCCTGTCGGACCGTGCCCGGTCGACACATACCGACGAGCCGAGGCTCGATAAATCCGGTCTGCTGCGCTTCGGCGGCCGTTGGGTGGCGCTGCCGCCCGTCGAGTCGCGCATGATCGCGGCATTGCTCGATCGGTACAACTCAGTGGTCAGCCGGGAGACGCTGTCTCGGGTCGGGTGGCCTGACGGCTTCCCTGGTCGAAACGTCCTCGACGTCCACATCGTCAGACTGCGCCGTCGGCTGGTTCCGCTGGAGCTGGTCATACGCACGGTGCGCAGTCGCGGCTACCTGCTCGAGCAGGCCGCGTCAGTCGTCTGAAGATCTTTCGCTGACCGGGTGTAGAGGAGCGTGCGGAGCGGCCCGACCGGCGTGTGGCTGCTCCGCTCGCAGGCGCCGAACTGAACGCCGTCGCACCATCGAACATCCGGCCTGATCGCGAGACTCGGGCCCCCACCAGGGAGACGTCATGGTTCATCTGATCACGGCAATCGTGAAACCGTTCAAGCTCGAAGACGTGAAGACCGCACTCCGCGACATGGGTGTGCTCGGTCTGACCGTCAGCGAGGTGCAGGGGTATGGGCGGCAGGGAGGCAAGAGCGAGACCTTCCGAGGCTCTGAGTACACAGTGGACTTCGTTCCGAAGGTGCGGATCGAGGTGCTGGTCGACTCGGGCGAGGTCGACGCCACCATCGAGGCACTGAGCAAGGCAGCCCGTACCGGAAAGATCGGTGACGGCAAGGTTTGGGCCATGCCGCTCAGTCACACGATGCGCGTCCGCACCGCCGAGATGGGTACGGACGCCTTGTAGTAGCCGGGCGACGCAACTCGACGCGATTGCTGCGCTCCGCCCCTGCTATTGCGGCGAGAACAGCGCTAGTCGTTCGGCCGGTGACCAGTGCAATCCGGCCGTTGAGGTCGATCTCGATCGGCATGGGGTCCTCACCCGGTCGACTACGGTGCGCCAGCGCACCTGACGACCTATCAGAAAGTATCCGAACCGTTGGGCACCACATCGTCGGTCGACGAGCGGGGTATCGCCGAGGTGGTCATGGACCATCCTCCGGTGAACGCTCTCACGGTCGCCGGGTGGTTCGAGTTGGCGGAGGTGGTGCGCCGACTCGGCGACGATCGGTCGGTCAGGGCCGTCGTGCTGCGGGCCGAAGGCCGGGGGTTCAACGCAGGGGTCGATATCAAGGAGATGCAGGCCACCGAGGGCTTTGATGGGTTGGTCGGAGCGAACCGCGGATGCTTCGCTGCCTTCGCTGCGGTGTACGAGTGTGCAGTTCCGGTGATCACCGCGGTCCA
>JBBSGQ010000305.1:0-4584 GCA_038253965.1 Acidimicrobiales bacterium
CCGAGCTCGGTGGCGACCGCCGCGGCCGTCTCGCCGTTCGCCTTGTCCGAGCTCGGCAGGAGGGTCCACCGACCGGTCCGATGCTTGAGCTTGTCAGCCAGCTTGGTGTCAGTGGTGACGAGGTCTCCCAGGGTCGGCACCTTGGGGCCGGGCGGGAACTCCTTCTGCAACTGCTTGCTGTTCGCCACCTCCTGGACCGGGTTCGGCAGCTCATTCGGTTCGGGGAGGGTCCTGGCCACGCCGACCGGTGTGTCCTTGATGTTGCCCTCGTTGACATCGAGCACCTTCCACGTGGGCGTCGGGCCCTTGTAGCCGATGCCGTACATCGACCACGTGATGCCCATGATCGTCATCCACCCGAACAAGCCGGTGAGCGCCAACAAGAACCCGAGGCGCACGCCCGTGTTCGTGGCCAGCAGGAGGAACACCGAGCCGCAGAGGACGACCACGCCGACGAGCACGACGAGGATGCCACGGAAGCCGGGATCCCACGAGATCGCGCCGAGGAGCAGGTGGCTCATCGGCTCAGACCCCGTTCGTACAACACGATCTTGCGCACATCATCCTGGGTCATCATGGCGCCTTGCTCGGGCGTGCCAGCGGTCTTCGCGTCCACACCGACCTCGCCTGATGCCAATTGATCAGCCTTCTCCTCCGGGGTGACGCAGAAACCGGGCATCTTGCCGCTTCCCTGGCCGTTCGACCCGTAGAGCTTGCCGTTCTCCGATCCGAGGCACACGAAATCGGTCTGGGTCTTGGCGCCGAGGACCTCACCGGGGAACTGGTTGGTCTCGTTGGTCAAAGGCGGACCGAACGCGCCGCCTCCATCGGTCTGCTTCTGCGCGTACGACCAGCCCTTGGTGTGGCAGCGTCCACAGGAGTAGGCGCCACCGGCGAACCCGTCGTTGTAGCCGAGGTTGAACAGCGCCTGGCCCTCGGTCTTCCAGGCGTTGGCGCAACCCGACGTGTCAACAGTTGTCGGGTCGAAGTCCTTGACCTTGCTCGCCGGCAGCTTGTCCTTCGCAGCGGCCTGCTTGTTCTCGACGCAGGTGGGATCCTTTTCCTTCATCGCCTTGGCAAGCTCCTTCTTGACCTCTGCCTGGGCCTGCTTCGGTGTGATCTGGATGGACTGCAGGTAGTCGACGAGGTTCTGGATCTGCTGGGCGTTGAGCGGCCCGTTGCCCTTGAGCCCCCACGCCGGCATCGGCGAGAACGGGCGACCGTAGGTGAGCACGTAGGTGACCTCCTCCCGGCTGTACCGCATCAGCACCGTGTTGAGCGCCGGCGCCTTCCAGGTCACCGAAGCCACGAAGTCGCCTTGCGCGTTGGTGATCGTGTACGGCGCGGCGCCGCCGATGCCCTTGTCCCCGTGGCAGAACGCACAGTTGAACCCGCCCTGGGCGGTGGGCGCGAACATGGCCTCGCCCCGTTTGACGAACTTGGCTTCGAGGTCCTTCGTCTCGCCGGTCTGGCGGCCCGGTTCGTTCAACCAGTAGAGAGGTAGGCCGAGCGCGACGACGAACAGGCCGAGCAGCCCGTAGGTCAACGTACGGTCGAGTTTGCGCCCCTCGAGCTCCTCGTCGGAGAAGTAGGGCTTGCGGTTCGCTGCGAGCTCGATCTCAGAGCCGACTTCACGCTTCGACTGGCGGATGTTTACAAAGGCGTAGACGATGGCGATGACAAGGGCGAGCAGGAAGACGACGCCGCCGATAGCGGTCTGGTTGGCCGCAGTCATCACTTGTGCTCGCCACCCCCGGAGATGCAGTGAGGCCCCTCAGCCTCTTGACCGGTTGTGTTCGTGCCGATGGGCGGCCCGAGGATGATCTGGCCGGTGTTGACGGTCAGCACGCCGCCGGCCACCGACATGGCGAAGCGGTCGAGGCCGCGAGGTGCCGGTCCGCCCTTCTTCTCACCGACCCGGTTGTACTGCGAGCCGTGACACGGGCACTCGAACCACTGCGACGTCAGGCACTGGGGCACCCGGCATCCGAGATGGACGCACTTCTGGTACAGCGCCACAACTCCGGCCTCCATGCCAGCCAGCTCGGGCGCCGAGTAGGCCTTCTTCGCCTTGTCGAGCGAGGCCGACGGGTAGGGCGTGACCCACATCCGCCCCTCGGGGTAGTAGGCGAAGCCGCTGCCCTTCTGGATCTCGGACTTGACATCGCTGAGCTTGAGGCTGATCTTCGAGCCGAAACCGCCCTTGACCTGCGGCCACAAGAACGCGAGCACTGCCGCTCCGAAGCCGCTCAGGCCGAGGACAAAACCGCCGACGATGCTGCGGTTCAGGAACTGCCGACGGCTCACACCCAGAGCGTCAGCATCAGGCGGCAGGAACGGAGCTGGTGGTGCGGGCTCGCTGACCGGGACGAGATCGCCGCCTCGCCGGGCCAGCTGGGCGCTGCGCTCGACCTCACGACCGCTCGCTCCCTCGGACAGGGATCGGGCGCGATTGCTGTTGCGGTCGCGCTTGCGCGTCTCAGCGCTCAGGCTTCCTGTCGCGCGTGCTGCTTCCCGGCGCCGCAGCGAGGAGAACAGCATCAGCGCCACGGCCAGGAGCAGGACGGGGATGACGATGACGAAGACGATCATGGTGTCTGGTTCCTCAGAGGTCGAAGAACAGGCCGCTCTTCCACGGGAACACGAAGTTCTGACCCGGCCCACGGAAGAACGAGCCGATCATCACGAGGACCGCCCAGAACATGAGGAAGATCGTGAACAACGAGATGGCGAACTTTCGGTCCTCCGGCTTGTTGCTGGGGTTGCGGTCGATGTAGGGGGCGAGGATCAGACCGAAAAGGCCCATGCCGGGGATCATCACGCCGGCCACCATCGGGTGGAACATGGTGAGCATCTCCTGCAGCCCGAGGAAGTACCACGGTGCCTTGGAGGGGTTCGGCGTCTGGTTGGAGTTCGCCAATGTGAGCAGCGGGGCGTTGACGAAGATCGAGAAGATCAACGTGAACGCGGTACAGGCGAGAGCAGCGACGAACTCGATGGCCAGCAGATGGGGCCACACGTGGACCTTGTCCTGTGGTGTGGCCTTGACATCCTGGATGGAGCCTGACTTCACGACAGTCAACAGGCGCTGGGTGTGACCCCCAGGTCCGGTGGACAGGGGAGGCGCAGCGGTGGCCACGGCCGTGCCGCCGCGGGCTGCGGCTGGAGCCACGACGCTGCCCGCGTCGGGCGCGGCGGTCGTGCCGCCGGCCGCCTGTTCACGGGCCTTTTTCGCTCGTTCCAAGAGATGGGCCGGGATCTTGCTCTCCGCTGCGCCCCCGGGCGTCGACTCGCCGCCTGGTGCCGCGCCAGCCGCCGCCTCGTCACCGCCCTTGGCCGCCGCTGCCTTTTTGCGAGCCTCTTCGGCCCGCTTGCGCAGATGTTCGGGGATCTCAGTCATGAGCGCGTGTCCTCCGACTCAACATCCGACTCAACATCCGACTCAACATCACAGCGGCCCCGAGATCCCGCCGTCCTTGCGGACCCGCCAGAAGTGGATGGCCATGAAGATCACGATCACGAACGGGAGCATCAGGACGTGCAGCACATACCAGCGCAGCAAAGTGTCGGTACCGATCTCCCCGCCACCGAGCAGCACGAATCGAACCTGGGTGCCGAACACCGGCGTGTAGCCCATCATGTTGGTGCCGACGGTGACGGCCCACAGCGCGAGCTGGTCCCACGGCAGCAGGTAGCCGGTGAAGGACAGCAGCAGGGTGAGCATCAGCAGCACGACACCGATCACCCAGTTGAACTCGCGCGGTGGCTTGTAGGCACCGTGGTAGAAGACGCGGGCCATGTGCAGGAACACCGACAGGACCATGAGGTGCGCAGCCCATCGGTGCATGTTCCGAAGGAGCAGCCCGAAGGTGACCGACGTCTGCAGCGTGTAGATGTCGTTCCAGGCCGATGCGGCCGTCGGCCGATAGAAGAACATCAAGAAGATGCCGGTCACGGTGAGCAGGATGAACAAGAAGAAGCTCAAGCCGCCGAGGCACAGCGTGTAGCTGACCTTCACCGCGTGACGCTTCACCTTCACCGGGTGGAGGTGGTACAGCACCGAGTTCATGATCACGTAGGACCTGTTCCGCGGACTGTCGGTGTAGCCCTTGCGGAAGATGGAGCCCGGACGGAAGATCGAGTTCCAGGCCTGTGAGCCTTGGACCTTGTCCGCCAACTCTGCGGCCTTCTGGGCCGCGCCGGGCTTGTTCTGCATGGTCTTGGCCATCGAGTTCCTCTACTCCGAAGATTCCGAGCCGGCCGGAACGGCTAAGAGGCCGAGCGAATAGGCGAGGCCGTGGCCCGAGCGGCCCGCTCGCCGAAGGCGAGCAAGAGCGGACAAGCACGGCTTCGTTGCCCTTCTCGGCGCCGTTAGGCGACGAGAAGTCGCGAAGGGGTCGCCTATCTGCGCAAACCCTAAGCGGGCGTAGAACGCTTCATGCGGGCACGCGCCAACGCTCATCCGAGGCGCATCCCATAGCCGTAGCCGTGCGTGTTGGTCCGCTGGTGCGCGTCGCCATCGGCGGCCGGTTCTCCGACCTTGCCCATGATGATCACACCGGTCGGGCAACGGTCGACGCAGAG
>JBBSGQ010000306.1:0-4560 GCA_038253965.1 Acidimicrobiales bacterium
GTGAGATCCGTGACGGGATAGACGAGGACTTGCAATGCGAGTCGCGGGCCACCGGATGCAACGCACCTCTGCGCGGCTACCGCGGCGAGGTTGCCGCCCGCGCTGTCGCCGCCTACGGCAAGTCGGGACGGGTCTGCGGCTATCTCTCCCGGGTGTGCGGCCACCCAGGACAGCACGGCCCAGCAATCGTCGAACGGTTCGGGCGCGGGATGTTCAGGGGCGAGCCTGTAGTCGACCGACACGACGACGACATCGGCCAAGGCGCACAGTTCGCGTGCCGTGGGATCGGCCGTGTCGAGGTCGCCGATCACCCATCCGCCGCCGTGGAACCAGACGAGGACACCGAACGGCCCGGTCCCGACAGGCGTGTAGATGCGCACGGGGACCTCACCGTTCGGACCCTCGATCGATCGGTCGATGACGCTGGCCACATCGGTTGGATCCCCGTCGGTGAGGGCGAGCGACTTGTACAGGGCCCGGGCTTCATCGGGTGACATGGACTCGAGGCCCTCACCGGTCGAAGCGATGAGGTCGAGCATCGGTTGCAGCGCTGGATCGACCGGCATGTGCATGACCACCATGGAGACGACCCGATCACCGTACCGACCCGTCGCGTGCCGCGTCCCCTCAACTTGACCCACCGGTCATGGATACGCTCGCGCCATCACGACCGTTCGCTCGATCCAGGAGACCACATGAAGGCCGCAGTGCTGACCGGCGTCGATACACCGCTCGAGATCCGTGATGACATCGAGATGGCGGCGCCTGGCCGCGGCGAGGTCCGGATCAAGATGGCGGCCTCCGGCGTGTGCCACTCCGACCTGTCCGTCCAGAACGGCACGATCCCGATGCCCACACCCATCGTGTTGGGCCACGAGGGTGCTGGCGTCGTCGAGGATGTGGGCGATGGCGTGAGCCGGGTCGCCGCCGGTGACCATGTTGTCCTGTCCTTCGTACCGGCCTGCGGCGAGTGCTACACGTGCAAGCGTGGCCAGAGCTACCTGTGTGAGAAGGCCGCCATGCAGGCCATGGGCGGACTGCTCGACGGCACGACGCGTCTCACCAGCGGCGGCAGCGCGGTGTACCAGATGGCCTGTCTCGGTACGTTCGGCCAGCAGGCGATCGTTCCGGAGATCTCGATGGTCAAGATCCCCGACGACGTGCCGCTCGATGTCGCGGCACTGATCGGTTGTGGCGTGCTCACCGGCGTTGGCGCGGCGTTGAACACCGCTGACATCCGGCCCGGCGACACCGTTGCGGTGGTCGGTTGCGGCGGCGTCGGACTGAACGTGATCCAGGGCGCCCGCATCGCCGGAGCCGGGAAGATCATCGCGGTCGACATGTTCGACTCGAAGCTCGAGATGGCGAAGGAGTTCGGTGCCACCGACACCGTCAACCCGAACAACGGCGACCCGGGCGCACAGGTGACCACCCTCAACGACGGCCGCGGTGCCGATGTGGCGTTCGAGGTCATCGGGCTCAAGGCGACGATGCAGCAGGTCATCGACATGATCCGCCCTGGTGGCGAAGCCATCCTGGTGGGTGTGCCGCGCATGGACGTGATGCTCGAGTTGAACGCTGCGTTCACTTTCCTCTATCTCGACAAGACAGTGAAAGGATGCTGGTACGGCTCGTCGAACGTGCACGAGGACGTGCCGAAGCTCCTCGACCTCTGGAAGAAGGGCGAGCTCAAGCTGGAGGAGCTGATCTCCCGAGAGATCAAGGTCGAGCAGGTGAACGAGGCGTTCGAGGCGATGGTTTCCGGCGAGGTCGCCCGTTCAGTGATCAAGCACTGAGACAGAGCGCGCCGCCCACCGTGTCCTCCCCCACCCTGCCGTGACCGAACAGGCGCCTGCTCCGGTACGCCTGCCGGCCGCCGAGCGTCGCCGGCAACTGCTCGACGTGGCCATCGACGTGTTCGCCGACCACGGTCTCCACGGCGCGTCGATGAACCAAGTGGCCGAGGCCGCCGGCGTCACCAAACCCGTGCTCTACCAGCACTTCCGCTCCAAGCGGGAGTTGTACCGCGAGGTGCTCGAGGACGTCGGCGGAAGGTTGGAGGAAGCCATCGTGAAGGCGACGGCGGAGGCGGCGGGCCCACGCCAGCAGGTCGACGCCGGTTTCCTGACCTACTTTCAGTGGGTGGCCGCCGAGCGGGCTGCGTTCACGCTCCTGTTCGGCGGCAGCACACGCAACGATGATGCCTTCGTCGAGACCGCCAGACGCGTGGAGGCCACGATCGCCGATGCCGTCGCCGCGCTGATCGACGTCGACGGGCTCGATGCGATGCAGCGCCGCGTGCTTGCTCACGGGATCGTGGGCATCGCCGAGAGCACGAGCCGTCACTGGGTTGCCAACGACCTCCCGCTCGATCCTGAGGACCTGGCCGCCCAGACCTCCAAACTGGCCTGGGCCGGCCTGCGAGGGATCCGTCACCCCTGAGAGGGCGAGCGGTTCCCGATCAGAGCTTCACGGACAGCTCCGCTGCTCCGATCAAACCGAGCCATTCCCCAGCCGCGGGGCCCCTGAGCCAGACCTAGGGCGACCTATGGTGCCGACGATGAGCAGCCACGACGACCTGCATGCCCTGGCCGAGGAGTACTGGGAAGGCCAGATGCGGGCCAACCCCTTCTTCGCCACGTTCCTCGGCGATCACCGCTTCGACGACCAGGTCGACGACTTCTCGACCCAAGCCGAGGCCGAGAGACGTCACGACCTGGCCCAGCTCCGCAAACGGACCGATGCAGTCGACGCCGATGGGCTCGAGAGCGAAGACCGCGTCACCCGCTCGCTGCTCCTCGGTGAGCTGACCGACGGGATCGATGGGATCGATCTCCGCCTCACCGAGATGCGTTCCGACCAGATGCAGGGTGTGCACGCCGACCTGCTCGTCGGGGCTCCACAGCTCAACGCTCCGGAACCCGACCACGCGCGCATGGCAGTCGAGCGTCTTCGCAAGTTCGGTGGCATGCTCGACCAGGCCACCACCCGGTTCCGGGAGGGCCTTGACGCAGGCCGGACACCGGCTCGCATCAACATCGATCGCTCGATCAACCAGATCGACGGCTATCTCGCATCGTCCATCGACGAGGACCCGTTCGCGTCGCTGCGCGGTCCCGTCGACTGGAACGGCGAAGAAGCATGGCGGAACGAACTGAACGACGCGGTCCGCGACATCGTACGACCCGCGTTCGATCGCTACCGCACGATGTTGGTCGACGAGCTGCTTCCAGTGGCCCGTTCGGATGATCAGTGCGGGCTCGGCTGGCTCGACGACGGCCCGAAGGTCTACGGCACGCTGATCCGCTTTCACACCGGCGTGGATCTGAGCGCCGAGGAGATCCATGCCATCGGCATGGAGGAGGTGACCGAGAAGCTGCCCGCTGAGTACGGCGAAGTGGGCGGAAGGCTGTTCGGCCTCTCCGACGAGGCGGAGATCTTCCGCCGCCTGCTCGACGATCCGGGCCTCCGCTATGCCGATGGCGACGAGATCCTGGCCGATGCACGACGCTGCCTGGACACCGCCACCGCTGCCATGCCCGAGTGGTTCAACATCCGACCCCAGGCGCTGTGCCAGCTCACGCCGGTGCCCGAGTTCCTCGCCGCCGACGCGCCCAGCGCGTACTACACGCCACCCGCTCCCGATGGCAGTCGCCCAGGCGAGTACCACGTCAACCTCCATGAACCCGCGCAGAAGAGCCGGTTCGAGACTGCATCGATCGCGTTCCACGAAGCGATCCCCGGCCACCACCTGCAGCTGGCCATCGCGTCCGAGCGTACGGACCTACCGAAGTTCCAGCGGCTCTCGTTCGGACAGACGTCGTTCGTCGAGGGCTGGGCCCTCTACACCGAGCGCCTGGCGGAGGAGATGGGCCTGTACGCGTCGGATCTCGACAGGATCGGCATGCTGGCCAGCGACTCGTGGCGAGCCTGTCGCCTCGTCGTCGACACCGGCCTCCATGCCATGGGCTGGAGCCGTCAGCGAGCGATCGACTTCATGGCTGAGCACGCCCCGGTCAGCCGTGAGGAGGTCACCGTCGAGATCGACAGGTACATCGGCATGCCGGCCCAGGCCCTTGCGTACAAGGTCGGACAACGGGAGATCCTTCGCCTGCGGGCCGAGGCTCGCCGACGGCTCGGGGACCGATTCAGCATCCGCGGGTTCCACGACACGGTCCTGAGCTCCGGCACGGTGAGCCTTCCGGTCTTGCGCGGCCTGGTCGAATCCTGGCAGGGCACCGCCGCCTGACGGTTCCGGCATGGGATCCCGGCTGAGGACTCGAGCGAATAGGTCTCCCGACGGGGTCGCCACCGTTGTCCTCGCCAGGCTGCGCCTGGCGTACGACGCCGTATCGATGGGTCACCTCGCCTATCGGCTCGCCTCCTGGTAAGGCATGATCGCCCGATGACCGATCTGCTGGCCCTGTCCGCTCGCTACATCGATGAGGGCGGTGTCGAGGGCCCGAGCTCGACCAATCCCATGTCGGGTGAGCTGCGCGAGCTCGTCGACGGGATCGCGATGGTCGAGGCGTTCTCCCATGTGGTGGCGTTCCGGACCGA
>JBBSGQ010000307.1:0-4552 GCA_038253965.1 Acidimicrobiales bacterium
AGCCACCGGGACCTGTAGTTGGTCGGCCTGCATTTGCAGGAGCAGGTTCATCACCGACGCGCCGCCATCGGCTCGCAACACGGTGACCGGATGACCAGCGTGTGCGGACATCGCATCGACCGCGTCGCGCGTCTGGAAAGCCATCGCTTCCACCACGGCCCGAGCGAGATGGGCCCGGTCCGTCCCCCGGGTGATCCCGACGATCGTCCCGCGCGCGTACGGGTCCCACCACGGACTGCCGAGACCCGTGAACGCAGGCACGATGTACACGCCCTCGGTGTCCGTGCAGCTCTCCGCCAACGCTCCGATCTCCGCCGCCTCGCCGATGATGCCGAGACCGTCGCGGAGCCACTGGATGGCGGAGCCGGTCGAGAAGATCGCGCCCTCGAACGCGTAGTGCGTGCGCCCGGCCGCATCGTAGGACCCGTCAGCCAGGGTCCAGGCGACAGTCGTGAGCAGACCCTCCGCCGGATCCGGACACGCGTCCCCGACGTTCATGAGCACGAACGAACCGGTTCCATAGGTGTTCTTGGTCATACCCGGTTCGAAGCAGGCCTGTCCGAACAGCGCCGCCTGCTGGTCTCCGGCCACCCCTGAGACCGGGATACCCGCCGGCAGCCCAGATGTCTCGTCGGTGACGCCGAGCCGTCCGCTCGACGGGTGCAGCTCGGGCAGGCATGACGGGGGCACTGAGAACAGGTCGCACAGCTCGTCTGACCACGCGAGGCGTCGGATGTCGAACAGCATCGTCCGGCTTGCGTTGGACGGCTCGGTGATGTGGGCGCGGCCACCCGTCAACTTCCAGAGCAGCCACGAATCCACAGTGCCGAAGGCGAGGTCCGGTCCGGTCTCGACGCCGCCCTCGGTGAGCAACCACTCGAGCTTCGAGGCCGAGAAGTACGGATCGAGCACGAGGCCCGTCCGATCACGCACCAAGGGCAGATGGCCGCTCGCCTCCAGCTGCTCGCACCGCTCGGCAGTGCGGCGGTCCTGCCAGACGAGCGCTCGGTGCAGGGGTTCGCCGGTCCGACGGTCCCATACGACCACCGTCTCTCGTTGGTTGGTGATGCCCAGCGCCGCCACCGGCTGGTCGAGCGAAGCGAAGAGCTCGGTGGCGGTCGCCACGACCGCGTCCCAGATCTCGACGGGATCGTGCTCGACCCAGCCCGGGCGCGGGAAGTGCTGGGTGAACTCGCGATAGCGGTACCCCGCCGGCTGGCCGGTCTCGTCAACGGCGAAGGCCCGCACGCCACTGGTCCCCGCATCGAGGGCGACGACGACAGCCATGGTCGGCCACGTTAGGCAACCGACGGCGGTACGGGTTCTGTCGTCCGCTGACGCGCGCGCATGCTCTAAGGTCCGGCCCAGGCGGGAGACCTCAGCACACACACACACACACAAAGGTGGGCAACGTGTCACGCCCCGTCGATCGACCGAGGCCGCGCCGTCTCTGGGAAGACGGCCGCGCCGCGCTCGCCGCGACGCTCACCTTCGCCTGTGTAGTTGCTCTCGCGACAGGGCCCACTCCGGCAGCTGGCGCAAGCCCATCTCACCCGTTCTCGCACAGTTCCTTGGTTCCCACAGAGCGCATCACCGTCGCCAAGTCCGACAGCGGACGCTTCGCTCGCACCGACCGCACGTTGTTGGGTGAGCGAGGCCGCAAACTTGTCTCCCTCGTGGTCAAGTTCGACTATGACTCCCTTGCGAGGTATCGCGGTTCGATCAAGGGTCTGGCGGCCACGAGCCCGTCGGTCACCCGCTCGAAGCTGGACGCGACGACTAGGGCAGCGCAGGCCTACTCCCGGTTCGTCGTCCGCCAGGAAGGGATCGTCCTCGGGCGGATCAAGGCTGCCGTGCCGTCGGCCCGGATCGGCATCCGGCTCCGCACCGTCTATGGCGGCGTCGCCATGAGAGTGCGCGCCGGCGACATCGCGAAGCTGATCGCCACGAAAGGTGTCGTAGCGGTGCAGCGTGACTCGGTGCGCAAGCCGCTCACCGACTCGAGCCCAGAGTTCATCGGCGCCCCCACCGTCTGGAAAGCGCTCAACGGTCAGTCGACGGCCGGCAAGGACGTCATCTTCGGCTCGCTCGACTCCGGTGCCTGGCCGGAGCACCCCTCTTATGAGGACCATGGCCTGAAAGCGCCACCGCCAAGAGCCGACGGCCACCCTCGCGTCTGCAACTTCGGCGACAACCCACTCACTGCGGTCCGAGACCCGTTCGTCTGCAACCACAAGCTGATCTCGGGTCAACCGTTCCTCAACACCTACAACGCCACTCACCCGCCCGGCGAGATCTTCCCGAGGTCGGCTCGTGACTCGAACGGGCATGGGTCCCACACGTCCACCACCGCGGCAGGTGATCAAGTGGCCAGTGCCAAGATCTTCAACATCGAGCGGGGGCCGATCAGCGGGCTCGCTCCGGGCGCGCACGTCGCCGTCTACAAGGTCTGTGGTCTGGAGGGCTGTGTCGATTCGGACTCGGTCGCGGCGGTCGGCCAAGCCGTCAACGACGGGGTCGATGTCATCAACTTCTCGATCAGCGGCGGCAACCAGCCGACGTCAGACCCAGTCGAGCTCGCGTTCCTCGACGCGTACGCCGCCGGCGTGTTCGTGGCTGCCTCCGCTGGCAACTCCGGCCCTGATGCCGCGACCTCTGATCATCTCGGTCCCTGGGTCACAACTGTCGCAGCGTCGACCCAGCAGCGGGTGTTCCAGTCGATGCTCACCCTGACCGCCGCAGGGGCGTCGTCTGGGTCATTGAAGCTGAAGGGTGCGTCGATCACGCGAGGCATCTCCGTTCCGACTCCTGTGATCAAGGCCGAGGATGCTCCAGGCTATGACGCGCTCTGCAGCACGCCTGCACCGCCCGGGACGTTCACGGGCAGGATCGTCGCTTGCGAGCGGGGTACGAACGGACGCGTCGAGAAGGGCTTGAACGTCAAGCAGGGAGGGGCGTCCGGGATGATCTTGTACAACCCTGGACCGCTCGATACCGAGACCGACAACCACTTCCTGCCGGCCATCCACCTCGAAGGCCCCGAGGGCGCGCGGATGCTGGCCTTCCTCGCCGCTCATCCCCGCGCAACCGCAACGTTCACCCGGGGACAAAAGGCGATCGGCAAAGGGGACGTGATGGCAGCGTTCTCCTCGCGCGGACCAGGAGGCACGTTCCTCAAGCCCGACATCACGGCTCCTGGCATTCAGATCCTCGCAGCCAACACTCCCGTTCCTGATGAAGTGGCTGGAGGGCCTGCAGGCCAGTACTTCCAGGCCATCGCCGGCACCTCGATGTCATCGCCTCACATCGCCGGCTCGGCGATCTTGCTCAAGGCGCTGCACCCGAGATGGACACCCGGCCAGATCCGGTCAGCGCTGATGACGACCGCCAAGTTGACAGTCCTGAAGGAGGACCAGACCACCCCAGCCGATCCGTTCGACGACGGTGCCGGTCGGGTCGACCTCAACCGGGCTGGTGATCCCGGCCTCACCTTCGACGAGTCGGCGCAACGATACGCAGCGCTCACCGACGACCCGGTCCACGCCATAGACCTCAACCTGCCGTCGGTGAACTCGGCGATCATGCCCGGCGTCGTCGTGACCAGCCGGGTGGCCACCAACGTCAGCGGACGCTCGCTCACCTACAACGCCAGGGGCGTGATCCATCGTGCACACACGTCGATCGCAGTGTCTCCGGCCCACTTCACCCTGCCGGCCGGTCGCTCGATCCGCCTGCAGATCCGGATCAAGGCCGGGGCGGCCGCTCCTGGCCAGCACTTCGGGCAGATCCTGCTCGATCAGGTCGGTGGACCACGCGACCTGCATCTGCCGGTGGCGTTCAACCATCAACAGGGTGCGCTCACGCTGTCCAGCAGATGCAGCCCGAGCAAACTGATCGTGGGCCGCAGGTCGGCATGCACCATCCGGGCGCAGAACAACACCACGAGCCCGGCGGCGGTCGACCTGCACACGACTGTGTTCCCGCCCCAGCTGCGGGTCAGCAGCGTGGCCGGCGCGGCCCGGATCGACGATCACAACGTGACCGTGTCGGCGCCGGCGCTCGCCGGCAAGCGGCCCGGCACGCCGTCGATCGGCCCGGGCACCCCGTCGGGCGGCGGGTACCTTGATCTCGCATCGCTCGGCGCGACTCCGACTGCGGTCGGCGATGAGGCTGCGATCAACTTCACCCTGCCCAATGCGTTCAAGTACGCAGGCGACGACTGGAAGAGCATCGGGCTCACATCCGACGGCTATGCGGTGGTCGGAGGGGCTACCAGCCAGGACGTGCGGTTCGTGCCGCAGACCCTGCCGGATCCGGTCCGACCGAACAACGTCTTGGCTCCCTACTGGACCGACACCACAGGCGAGAACGCGCCTGGCATCTACGCCGAAGTGCTGACCGACGACACGAGCGACATGAGTTGGTTCGTGGCCCAGTGGGACGTGAGGTTGCTCACTGGCGGTCCGATCCAGACGTTCCAGCTCTGGATCGGGCTGAACGGTGCCGAGGACATATCCTACGTCTACGACCCCGCCCATCCGGTCGGTGATCC
>JBBSGQ010000308.1:0-4542 GCA_038253965.1 Acidimicrobiales bacterium
CGCGGCGTTCTCGGCCGGCACGTTCCCCGAACCGTTGGCGTTCTCCTTGCGAGCCTGGGACTACCTGCGTCATCACGACAGCGAGTTCGACATCGTCCACGACAACCAGTCCCTCGGATACGGGCTCCTGGCAATAGAGCGACTCGGCCTGCCGGTGATCGCGACCATCCATCATCCGATCACCGTTGACCGGCGCTTGGAGCTCGAGCACGCGCCGACGCGATACAAGAGGTTGACCCTGAGGCGGTGGTACTCGTTCACGTCCATGCAGACCCGTGTCGCACAACGGCTCCAGCGCGTCATCACGGTCTCGGAGAACTCCTTCGCTGACATCGCTCACGACCACAAGGTCCCGGCTGAGCGAATGCACATCGTGCCGGTGGGCGTGGACCCTGAGCTGTTCCGTCCCGTGGACACGGTGGTGAGGCGACCCGGTCAACTCATCACCACTGCGAGCGCGGATGTCACGATGAAGGGGCTGCGCTACCTACTCGAAGCGCTGGCCAAGCTGCGGACCGAGCGCGACGTGAGCCTCACGGTGATCGGCAAGCCCAAGGAGGGCGGCGCATCTGCTCGCACCATCTCCGAGCTCGGTCTGTCCGGAGTCGTCGAGTTCGTGTCAGGCGTGTCGGACGAGCGCATCGTCGAGCTGTACTCCGAGTCCGAGCTGGCCATCGTGCCATCGCTGTACGAGGGTTTCTCGTTGCCGGCCATCGAGGCGATGTCGTGCGGCGTGCCGCTCGTCGCCACCACCGGCGGAGCGATCCCCGAAGTTGTCGGTCGCGACGGCGAAACGGCGTTTTGCGTGGCGCCGGGCGACAGCGAAGCCCTGGCTGCGAAGATCAGCTTCGCCCTCGACCACCCAGACATCCGGGCACGGGTCGGTGCGGCCGGACGTCGACGGGTGATCGATCACTGGAGCTGGCGCCACACCGCAGAGCGGACAGTCGAGCAGTATCGGGCTCGCCTGGCCGAGTCGATCCCGCGCGTCGACGCCTGACCTCGATGCTCACCGTCGACTACGACCGCCTCGAGCTCAGTGCCGGACATCTGGTGCTCGACATGGGAGCCGGCGCCGGCCGCCATGCGTTCGAGGCTTTTCGCCGCGGTGCGCGGGTGGTCGCCTTGGACTACTCGGCGGCCGACCTGAAAGACGTCGCGGCCCTGTTCACGGCGATGGCCGACGCAGGCGAGGGTCCCGCCCACGGCACTGCGGTGTGCGTGAACGGCGATGGCACGGGTCTACCGTTCCCCGACTCGACGTTCGACCGCATCATCTGCTCGGAGGTGATGGAACACATCCCCGACGACGTCGCCGCGTTGGCCGAGGTCCACCGTGTGCTCAAGCCGAGAGGACGGGTCGCCGTGACGGTGCCGACCTGGTTCCCCGAGCGGGTCTGTTGGGCGCTCAACGCTGAGTACCACGCACCGTTCGTGGCGGGCGGCCACGTTCGCATCTTCGCCCACGCTGAACTGAACCGGAAGATGCGCCGTGCGGGCCTGGATCCCGCCGGCTCACACCATGCCCACGCGTTGCACTCGCCGTACTGGTGGCTGAAGTGCGCCGTCGGTCCGACGAACACCGACCATCGGCTCGTGCAGGCATACCACCGGCTCTTGGTGTGGGACATCACCAAGAGCCCTAAGGTCACCCGCTGGACCGAGCGCCTCCTCAACCCGGTGCTCGGCAAGAGTCTCGTCGTATATGCCCGCAAGCCGTTCGATCGGGAGGATGCGCACCGTGGCTGAGCGAATCCCGGCCGTCGAGGGTCTCCTCAGCGGGGCTGAGGTCGCGGCAACTGTCGATGCCATCGCCGAGTGGCAGCTGCCATCGGGGATGGTCCCGTGGTTTCCTGGCGGCCACGCCGACCCATGGAACCACGTCGAGGCGGCTATGGCGTTGGCCCTCGGTGGTCGGCTGACCGAAGCCGAGCGGGCATATGACTGGCTGGTCGGCCTCCAGCGCTCCGACGGCTCCTGGCACCAGTACTACCTGGCCGACCGGGTCGAGCAGGACAAGCTCGACGCCAATGTGTGTGCCTATGTAGCCACCGGCGTATGGCACCACTGGCTGCTCACCCGTGACCAGGGGTTCGTCGAGGCGATGTGGCCGGTGGTCGAGCGGGCCATCGAGTTCGTCCTCGACCTGCAAACCGCTCGGGGCGAGATCCTGTGGGCGCGACACACCGATGGCACGCCCTGGTCGTTCGCTCTGCTGACCGGATCATCGAGCATCTGCCACAGCCTTCGTTGCGCGATCGCCCTTGCCGAACACCTCGGCCATGAGCGACCCGACTGGGAACTGTCTGCTGCCCGGCTCGCCCACACCATCCGTCACCTCGAGGCCGACGCATTCGCGCCGAAGCATCGCTGGGCGATGGATTGGTATTACCCAGTCCTCTGCGGGGTGCTCGACCGGGGTGTCGGACGCGAGCGGCTGGCGCGGCGGTTCGAGGCGTTCGTGATGGAGGGTCGTGGCGTGCGTTGCGTGGGCGACAGGCCCTGGGTGACAGTTGCCGAGACGTGCGAGTGCCTCATCGCCCACCTGGCAGTCGGTGATCGCGACACGGCGGAGCGCCTGTTCAGCTGGGTGATGCAATACCGGCTGGACAGCGGCCGTTACTGGACGGGCACCGTCTACCCGGACGAGGCTCACTTCCCGGCCAACGAGCAGTCGACCTACACCGCGGCATCAGTGGTGTTGGCGGCAGACGGACTGTCAGGCACGAGCACAGCTTCGGCGTTGTTCGTCGATCACGATGCAGTGCTGCCCGAGTTGCTCCGCGTCGGTGACGCCGACCGGGCACTCGATCCAGACTGACCGGCCATCTCGTCTCGCTCGAGCCTTTGGGTCGTTTGACCGCGATAGTTCCGGTGAAATGACCCAAATCGGTGCCGTACGCTGACGCCCATGATGACGTATGACGAACACGTGAGGGCCGTGGAGAAGGAGTCGGCCGCGGTCGTGGCCGGACTGCGGGCCGGCCCGTTGGATGTCGGAGTGCCGACGTGCCCGGACTGGACGCTTGTGGAGTTGGGGACCCATGTCGGGCAGTTCTGCGGCCTCTGGACCCACGTCATATGCGAGGGCACCGGTCGTCCGAAGACACCTTTCACCGACTCGTCGGGCCAATCCGAGAGCGGGTGGTTCGCTGACTGGTACGAGGAGCTGGCCGGTCATCTTGTCGAGCAGCTGCGCACCACAGACCCCGATGTCGAGGTCTGGACGTGGGACCCGAGCAACCGGAAAGCATCGTTCGTCGCCCGCCGAGCCGCCCACGAGCTCGCCGTTCACCGGTTCGACGTGCAAGCTGCGCGTTCGGCGACTCAACCGATCGACGGCGCGCTGGCGGTCGACGGCATCGAAGAGATCTTCGCCATGATCGCCGCGTGGCGCGCCGGCGGCCAAGATGTCGGATCTGGCGCAGGGGAGACCCTGCACCTGCATGCCACCGACCCGGACTCGGAGTGGACGGTCGCACTCTCACCTGAGGGGACAGTGGTCGAGCGCCGCCATGCCAAGGCGGACCTGGCGTTGAAGGGCACGGCTTCGGATCTGGAGCTGACGCTCTACCAGCGGCCCCCGCTCGGAACCGTCCAGTCCTTCGGGGATGGATCGGTGCTCGATGCTTGGAGGCGGGCGTTCACCTTCGGTTAGGAGGTCATGCGTTGCAGCACCCGCAACGAGCCGACCGCCCGCACGTCGACGAACCGGGCTGACGCAAGGGCCCGCTGGTAGATCTCGAACGGGGGACGACCCCCGTCGGCCGGGTCGGGGAAGACATCGTGGATGCAGAGCAGGCCGCCGGGCGCCACATGCGGTGTCCACAACTCGTAATCACGGTGGGCCGGTGCCGTGCCATGGCCGCCGTCGATGAACAGGAGCGCCAGGGGTGTCGTCCAGTGGCGGCCCACCGTGGGAGAGTCACCGACTAGGGCGACGACCGCCTCTTCCAGTCCCGCGTCGTGCACCGTCCTACGAAAGTGGGGCAGCGTGTCGATCCGACCGACCTGGGGATCGACGAGGTCCGGCTCATGCCATTCCCAGCCCGGCTGGTTCTCTTCTGAGCCTCGGTGGTGGTCCAGGGCGTAGAGCACGGTGCCTGACTGGCGAGCGGCTGCGCCGAGCCAGATCGACGACTTCCCGCAGTAGCTTCCGATCTCGAGGAACGGGCTGTCAGGCACCGCCAGCCCCGCGGCGATGCCGGAGTCCCACAGTGCGTCGCCCTCATCAGCGGGCATGAAGCCGCGAGCGGCCAGCGCCGCAGTGCGTGCGGCCCCCGGCATGACTGCGCCATGCGCCATCAGGTCATCGACGAGCGGAGCCGATCGCGAGCTCTCATCTCCGAGCTGGCCGCTCGTGCTCTCAGGAGTCGACCGATGCGGGGCGGGCCGCAGCGCCGGTCTGACCATGCTCGGCCATCTCTTCCTCGACCTCGATGTCCTCGTCATAGGGCGTGTGATGGTCGGGACCGAACATGATCTTGTCGAGGAACATGTACTTGAGAACCCACAGAACACCGAAGCCGGCGATGTTCGCGC
>JBBSGQ010000309.1:0-4540 GCA_038253965.1 Acidimicrobiales bacterium
CACCCGGCCGCTCACGTGCAAGCGGCACCACCCACCAGGCCGACCAATCGATCCAAAGACAGCAGGTTCGCGTCAGGCTTACGGTGAGTCAGACCCAGTGTGTGGTGCCGGATACATCCTCACTGGCTTGTGGGACGGTGCGGGTCGTCCGGCCACGCCGAGGCTGGGACGTCACGCAGCGCTGGTAAGGACGATTTTGCCGCGCACGTGTCCGCTCTCGACTTGGCGGTGGGCGTCGGCCGCCTGGTCCAGCGGGTATGCCTGCTGCGTGATTCGGAGCTTGCCGTTGGAGTACAGGTGGGTGAGGTCGGCGAGCCTGGCTTGGGAGCGGTCGGTGCTCAGACGGCGCACGCCGAGTTCGTCGGCGGCCGGGTTGAAGGCGATGGTGGCGACGCGGGTCTTATTGCCGACAAGCTGAAGGGAGTCGGGCAGCGCCTGGGGGCTGCCGGCGGCGTCCAGGGCGGCAGTGACGCCGTCGGGGGCGACGGCGCGGACTCGGTCGGCTAGACCGTCTCCGTAGGCGACGGGGGCGGCGCCAAGGGAGCGGAGGTAGTCGTGGTTGGCCTCGCTGGCCGTGCCGACCACCTTTGCTCCCCGGGCGCGAGCGAGTTGCACGGCGAACGTGCCGACGCCGCCAGCGGCCGCATGGATCAACACCGTGTCACCGGGGCCAACACCGAGTTCTTGCAGGGCGGTGTGGGCGGTCTGGCCCGACGCTGCCAGTACGCCGGCGTCCGCCCAGGCCATGCCCTCGGGCTTGGCCACGATCTGTTCGGAGCCGACCACCACGTGTTCGGCGTAGGAGGCGAGCATGGCCCAGCCGAGAACCTCGTCGCCCATAGAGAAGGTGGCGACGTCGTTGGCGACGGCGTCGATGACACCAGCGAACTCGTCTCCTAGGCGCTGGGGGAAGCTGGCGGGCATCCATTGGTGGGCTGCGCCGCTGCGGAATAGGCAGTCGAACGGTTGTACGCCGGCGGCCCTGACTCGGACCCGCACCTGGCCGGTGGCCGGCTGCTGGTCGCCGGCGTCGATCGGGGTGAGTACCTCGGGGCCTCCGTATGAAGAGAAGGCGATGGCCATGGTCATGGGTGCTCGGTTCCTGTTGAGTCGTCTGCGGCCGCCCGGCGGACGTCGCGTTTCCCGGCGCCGGGGTTGTTGGGGTCGATGCCGAAGCTGATGATCCGTTGGGCGTGGATGCGGATGATGGGGCCGTCGAATCCGGCGGCGGACTCTTCAGGTTCTGCCAGCGCCTCGCCGTAGCCGCGGATCTCCAAGCAGCGCACCCGCCACGGGTCGAGGGAGGCGATGTCGTCCACGACTAGGGCCAGCCGCCCGTTCGCCGCCACGTTGCGGAACTTTTGGCTGGCCGCCATGTTGTGCCCGCCGACGTCGAGCGTTTCGAGCTTGGCGTTGTAGTGGACCCCGATCGGGCTGGCCTGGAGGGTTCCGTTGGGCTGGACGGTGGCCAGCCGGCCGAGGCGCTGCGCGGTCAGGTAGGCGATCTCGGCGTCGGTGAATGTCACGATTGCTCCTTTCTTCGGGCCGTCCGAGCGTCCGCTGGCCTCCGGCGGCGGCGACGCTGGCCTTCGGTTTCGGCGCTGCCGGCGAGGTAGCGGACCATGCGTCGTAGCTGCTCGGTGTAGCGGTCTTCGAACTCGGCTGATCCGGGGTCGAGACCAAAGATTTTCCGCACCATATGCGGCATGGCGATGGGTGCGGCGACCGCGCCCATGAGCACCAACAGCACGCACGCCGGGTCCAGGTCGGCCGCCAGCTCACCTCGGGCCTGACGTTGCTGCATGCCCGAGAGGTCCTCCGTCTCGGCTGAGACATCCGGTGCCTGCTTGGCCGGGTCGGACAGGCCACGCCAGACCAGCAGCCGCATCATGCGCGGATCACTGAGGGCGTCGTGAAGATAGCTCGCCGCGCTCTCGTCGAGAGCCGCGGCGGGGTCCGCGAAGGCCGCCTCCCGCTGGAACCAGTGCTGCTGTAGGGCGCGATAGAGGCCCTCCTTGCTCTCGAAGTAGTAGTTGATCAGCTGCTTGTTCACCCCGGCCCGCTCGGCGATGTCGGCCACCCGGGCACCGGCGAAGCCCTTGGCGGCAAACTCCTCCAGCGCCGCGGCCAGCAACTGGCGCCGGGATCGCTCAGCGTCGAGCTGACGGTCCTCGGGTGCCGGTGAGCGCCTCGGTCGCACCTGTTGGCTCGGACGGGCGGTGAGCTTGGCTGCGGGCTGTTCCACGAAACCAATCTATCAGCCGCACGGCTGCACACGCCAGTCAGCCGGCTGGCTGACTTTGCCAAGCTTACGGTTGAGGGTCAGTCACGTCGGCACTGTTGCGTTCAGCGATCGGGCGCGAGACTGGTGCGATGACCTCGTCTTCGGCCTCCGCTTTCGCTGGTTTCCGGTTTCCTCGGGAGGTGATCTCGGTGGCGGTGCGGTGGTACTTGAGGTACAGATTGTCCTACCGTGACGTCGAGGAGTTGCTGGCCGAGCGTGCTGTGGATGTCGATCACGTCACCATCTACCGGTGGGTTCAACGGTTCACACCGGAGTTCGTCGAGGCGGCGCGGACGTGCCGTCACGTGCCGGGTGATCGCTGGTTCGTCGACGAGACGTACGTCAAGGTCAACGGACGGTGGACGTACCTCTACCGGGCGATCGACCAGTACGGGCAGGTCATCGACGTGTGGCTGTCCACCAGGCGTGATTTGACCGCCGCCCGGACCTTCTTCAGCCGGGCCTTGGCAACTGGGTGCGTGCCGGTCGAGGTGACGACGGACCGGGCGCCTGCCTATACGCGCGTTCTCGACGAGCTCGTCCCGGCCGCCCTGGATGACACCGAGCAGTACGCCAACAACAGAGTCGAAGCCGACCACGGCCGGCTCAAAGCGAGGCTGCGACCCCTGCGTGGTCTCAAGACCTTCCGATCAGCCCGGATCCTTGCCACCGGCGACGTGTTCGTGCAGAACCTCAGACGCGGCCACTACGACATCGCCAGCGACGCACCGGTCCATCACCGGCTACCGACGGTGTTCGATGAGCTGGCCCTCGCCGTCTGACTCCTCGGCGGGCGACCGTTCGGCCATGCCACCCGATCACCCAACGCAACAGAGCCGGCCGACCTCCGTGCGGAGATCGCCAGGCTCCGCGACGAGCTGGCGCTCGTTCCTGCGGCCAGCGTCGATGAGGCGCGGCTCAAGCGCGATCGTCTGCGGCGGTTCAGTACAGCGGCGAGCACACTTGACCGCGTTCACGAACAGGAGCAAGACCTCCGACGCGAGCGGCTGCGGGACGACAAGCGTCAGCAGAAGATCCGGCAGATTACCGAACAGATCAGTAACAACGCCGTCGACATCGAGAGCCTTGACCGGAATCTGATCAGCCAGAAGACGACTCGCTCACGGATCAGCTCCATGGTGGCTGCGCTTGAAGAGCAGCGCACAAAGCTGCGTGCCGAGGTCGCGTCGCTGAGCAACCAGATCGCCGCCCAGCTTGAGGTAGGCGAGAACGAACGGCGCCTCCAGAAGACGGTCAAGGAGGCCACCGAGATCGTTGCGCGCTCGTACGACCGGTTCCGCGCCGCGATGCGCGGACAGGTTGCCACCGCCACCTCCGACTTGTTCCGGCGGCTGGCGACCGAGCAAGAGTTCTCGGGCGTGACGATCAGCGAGGACTATCTGCTCAGCGTGCTCGACCAGGAGCACCGTCCGCTAGCGCTGATCTCCTCGGGCGAGAACCAGATCCTCACCATGGCCTTCATCGGCGCGTTGGCCGAGTGCTCAGTTGAAGACGCACCGATGGTGATGGATACGCCGTTCGGTCGGCTCGATGTCGGTCACCGGGAGGGCATCCTCCGCTGGGTCAGCACCTTCGACACCAGGTCATCCTTTTCGTTCAGTCGGGCGAGGACAACACCGAGCAGCATGCGCACATGCTCGGCGGAAAGATCGGGCGTGAATACGGCATCGAACGTCTCTCGCCGATCCGTTCGGAAGTGAGGGCCAAGTGACGAGTGACTCCAAGGCGGGGACGCCCGATGCGGGCGCCGACAACGACAAGGTCACGATCGGGCCCTCTGCCTCGAATCGGGATGTACTTGAACTGCTCGTGACCCAGGGCCACTTCAAGACGGCTCTCGGTGCCTTTCAAGCGGCGGCCATGCTCGCGATCCGGAAGGGCTTCGACCCGAGCACAGCACCGGCGTCGGCGGGCACCATGTGGAACCGAGGGTCAGTCAACCCACAGGCCCGTGACTTCCTGTCCTGGTACGGGCCGACCGAGACGCCGATCCGCATCCTCGAACAGCTCGGCAACGCCGGCACTGAGTACATCGCGGAGAAGGTCATCGCCGGTGGCTACAACCTGACCGAGATCTTCGAGTTGCCACGAATCGACGTCGAATAAGCCGCGCGGTGGACACCGCGTCCTTCAGCCCAACGACGTCAGGCAGCAGTACACAGAGGTATGAGGGGCTCTGTTGCGTTGGCCGATCGGGCGGCATTGTTGAACGATCGTCCGGGGGGAGTCAGATGG
>JBBSGQ010000310.1:0-4535 GCA_038253965.1 Acidimicrobiales bacterium
CGAACTTGTAATAGAGGGCGGCGGCGTCCTGCACCTGGCCGCTGATGATGAGGGGGGTACGGGCCTCGTCGACCAGGATCGAATCGACCTCGTCGACGATGGCGTAGTTGTGGCCCCGTTGGGTCTTCTCGTCCTTGCTGGTGGCCATGTTGTCGCGGAGGTAGTCGAAGCCGAACTCGTTGTTCGTTCCGTAGGTGATGTCGCAGGCGTACTGGGCGCGCTTGTGGTCGGTGTCGTAGCTGTCCGGCAGGATCAGCCCGACACTCAAGCCCATGAAGTTGTGGATCTTGCCCATCCACTCGGCATGGAACGAAGCGAGGTAGTCGTTCACCGTGACGATGTGCACGCCCTTGCGGGTGAGCGCGTTGAGGTACACGGGCAGCGTCGACACGAGGGTCTTGCCCTCTCCCGTCTTCATCTCGGCGACCCATCCGAAGTGCAGAGCTGCACCGCCCATGAGCTGCACATCGAAGTGTCTCTGGCCGATCGTGCGCTTGGCGGCCTCGCGGATGACCGCAAACGTCTCGATCAAGACGTCGTCGAGCTCCGCGCCGTTGTCGAGTCGCTGGTAGAACTCGCCGGTCTTGGCCTTCAGATCAGTGTCGGACAGCGCCTCCATCTCGGGCTCGAAGGCGGAGATGTCGGGCACGAGACCCTGCAGAGCCTTGAGCTTGCGGCCTTCACCGGCCCGAAGGAGCTTGTCGAGGACACCCATGAGCCGAGAAGTGTACCGGTGGGGTATGGATGGGCAGTTCGCCGCTGCGCAACGCCTTGGACACCATTGACGTCGAGGTGACCTGCGAGGCCCCGAACCCGACTCCGTTCACCGTGCGCCCGCTCAGCATCGGTCTTCACGGTGCTCGACCACGTCCACGGTGCCAGGCCAGCAAGTGACCGGCGCGTGATCGTGAGCTCGTGATCACCCTCCGGGCCGCTCGCTCAGTCGGCCTCGTCGATCAGCCCCACGTCACCGTCCTCGCGGCGGTAGACCACAGCTGCCCGACTTGTGTCGATGTTGGTGAAGAAGAAGAACCCGTGGCCCAGGAGCTCCATCCGGCCGACCGCCTCCTCGGGCGTCATCGGCATCATGGCGAACCGCTTCGACTTGACGATACGGGGACCCGCCTCGCCGTCATCTGGTCCTGCCGTGCTGTCATCGGCTGTCGGGCCCCCGGGCAACGCAGCGCCGCCCAGATCGACAGCCTTCTGGCGCCGTGGGCTCCCCTGCTGACGGCGTTTGAGCTTGGTCTTGAGCTTGTGGAGCTGGTGCTCGAGCTTGTCGCACGCCCGGTCGATGGCAACGAACCCATCGGGTGCCTGCACCTTGCAACGGACGTGATGACCCTGACCGGCGATCGTCACCTCGCACACCTCTTTGTCGGCGACGCGCGGGTTCTTGTGCTCCCAGAAGTGGACTTCGGCATGCTCCAGTCCGTCGACGAACCGGTCGAGCCGACCGATCTTCTCCTCTGCGACAAGGCGAAGGTTGTCCGACACCTCGGTATGCCGCCGGCTGACGGTGACCTCCACTAGCGACCTCCTGGTCGGGACCGGGGCACCGGATCGTAGATGAGCCGGGTACCGGGCGATCCTGGTCGATCAGGGCGGCCCGCGCTCTGGCGGCGCGACCACGAGGGGGGCGCCGTGTGCGCAGCGGCCAGGCCGATCACCGGGCCAAGGCCCGCCTGCTGCAAAGCCGTACCCGCAGCCGACATCGTGGCGCCGGTGGTGATCACGTCGTCCACGAGGAGCAATGCACCGACCCTCAGATGACGAGCCGGCCGTGGACGAACGAGAAAGAGTGGGCCGGCACGCCGCTCGGCATGGGACCTGCCGGTCTGGGGTGGCCCTGGCAGCCGGGTCAGCAACGCGGGACACGCAAGGCCGAGATGCGCCGCCAGGCGCCGAGCCAACACCTCGGCCTGGTCGAAGCCCCGCGCCCGCCTCCTCACCGCGGTGGTCGGTGCCCATCCGACAGCGACTGGCATGTCTTGCCCTTGGACCAGGCTGGCCAGGCCCTCTACCAACCAGGTCACCGCGCTGCGGGCGTTGCGGTACTTGAGACGGGCAACCAGCTCGCGCGCTGGGCCCTCGTAGACCAGCAGGGCACGGCATGCCGACAGACCCATCGGCAAGGCCACAGGTGGCGAACTGTGCATTGCTGCGACGCAGGCAGGGCACGGCGCAGGACCGGGGCGCCGGCAGGCCGGGCAGGTGGTCGGCAACAACATGTCTCGACCATACGCAGGGGGTATGACACAAATTTCCGCCACAAGACCAGTCCAACAGGCCGGCGCACCCAGACCGATCACAGCGGCACCAACACACCCACCCCCGCCAGCCACCAGCCCCGCACCGCAGGCCGGCGCACCCAGACCGATCACAGCGGCACCAACGCACCCACCTCGACCGGCGCGAGGCGCGGGGCGGAGTGCAGGACTGCCGATAGCGTCGGCCAGCGTGCGCCGATTGCTCGCCATACCGACCGCCGGCGAGCTGCGTCGACGCCTCCCTCGTCTGCTCGTGGGGCTCCTGCTGTGCGGTGTGGCGTTCGCCCTGCCGATCCGGGCCGGGCTCGGCGTCGATCCGTGGGACGTGCTGCATCTCGGCATCTCCCACCGCACAGGCATCCCGGTCGGGACGGTCTCCGTGCTGGTCGGTCTGATCGTGCTGATCGGCTGGATCCCGCTGCGGGAGCGGGTCGGGATCGGGACCATCGCCAACACGATCATCATCGGATCGGTTATCGACATCGTGCTCCCCCGCTTGCCGGCCGCCGACGACGCGACCACCCGCTGGACGATGCTGCTCGGCGGCCTGGCCCTCGCAGGCCCGGGCATCGGTCTCTACATCGGTGCCCGACTCGGCCCTGGGCCTCGCGACGGGATCATGACCGGCATCGCTAGGCGGGGACACTCGATCCGCGCCGTCCGCACGGGCATCGAGCTGTCTGCGCTTCTCGCCGGTTGGCTGCTCGGGGGTTCGGTGGGCATCGGCACTCTCCTGTTCGCCATGACCATCGGGCCGAACGCCCACTTCTGGCTCAACCGGTTCGACATGGGCGAACACCTGGCCGCTCGGGATCAACGTCCGGCGATCGCGGTGGTCGACTGAGCTACTGGGCGGGCAGCATCGCCCCGGGTGGGTTCTCTTCGTCGACGATGCGCTGCATGCGGGCCGCGACCATCGACTTCCACTCTGGGTGGGTGAGGATGTAGAAGCGCTTGTTGCGCACTGCGTCGACCACTCGGTCGGCGACATCGGCAGGATCCAGCCCGCCGGCGAGCATCGCGGTGATCATCTCGCGCAGGTCGGGACCCTCAAGTGACGAAGCAGGCTCGACCGGGCCACCGGGCCGGTTGCGATCCGCCTCGTGGATGCGGGTGTTGACCCAACCGGGGCACAGGACCGACACACCGACCTGACCGCCCTCCATCGCCAGCTCGCCGTAGAGGGTCTCGGACAACGTGACCACTCCATGCTTGGTGACGTTGTAGATGCTCATGTACGGCGGCGACGTGAGCCCCGCCATCGAGGCCGTGTTGACGATGTGTCCCTCGCCCTGCTCGATCAGCAGCTGCGTGAACGAGCGAACACCGTGGACGACGCCCATCAGGTTCACGCCCAGCACCCATTCCCAGCTCTCGAGTGTCGTCTCCCAGACTCGACCGCCGGCCGAGACGCCGGCGTTGTTGCAGACGACATGGGCGGCGCCGTACGCGTCGAGCGTGGCATCCCGCAGCTTGTCGACATCGGCAGCCTTCGACACGTCGACTACGACGCCGGTCACCTCGGCCCCGGCCGGGAACTCGGACACCACGGCGTCGAGTGCAGCTTCCTCGATGTCGCCGAGCACGACCTTCATCCCCTGCGCGGCGAACGCCCGGCCCATCGCCAAGCCGATCCCCGAAGCCCCACCCGTGACCACCGCGACCTTGCCAGAAAGCTCGTCCACAACACCTCCAAGAGAGGCAAGGAGACTAGAGCCCCCGCGCAGCGGCGGGCACGAGCGCGAGGGACAATCGTGCAGCGACGGAGCGCCAGTGGAGGTGCCAACCGGGATCGACGATCGAGCCCCCCGCGGCGGCGAAGCCGACGCCGTTCGATGGGGAGAGCTCGAGAGGGGAAGGTCTCCTTCCCCTCTCGAAAGTCAGTACCGATAGTGCTCGGGCTTGTAGGGGCCGTCGGCGGGGATGCCGAGGTAGTCGGCTTGGGCGGGCGTGAGCTTGGTGAGCCTCACGCCGAGCGCGTCGAGGTGCAGTCGGGCCACCTTCTCGTCGAGGTGCTTGGCCAAGGTGTGGACACCGATCGGATACAGATCGGGGTTGCCGAACAGCTCGATCTGGGCGATCACCTGGTTCGTGAAGCTGTTGGACATCACGAAGCTCGGGTGGCCGGTGGCGCAGCCGAGGTTGAGCAGCCGTCCCTCGGCCAGCACGATGACCGAGTGCCCGTCCGGGAAGACGTACTCGTCGACCTGGGGCTTGATGTTCACCCGCTGCACGTCGCTCATGCGGACCAGGCCGGCCATGTCG
>JBBSGQ010000311.1:0-4515 GCA_038253965.1 Acidimicrobiales bacterium
AGCGGTCCGGTCGCGGGTTCCGCAACATCGACAACTACCGGCTGCGGATCCTTCTCGCCGGCGGCAGCAACCCACTACGCGAGACTCACACCGTCACGAGCATCCGACCACGCCGACCCAGGTTGGTCGCGTAGGGCCCGTATACGGGCGACGCCTTCACCAGGCCTGCCGGGAGCGACGGCCACGCCGACGGCGACGCACCCGGCACGCCGAGCACGACCTCCACCTCCAGCTCGACGTCTTCCACGACCGTGCCGCCGCCGACGCTGCCACCGACATCGACGCTGCCACCGACAACTGCGCCGCCGACCACGCCGCCAGCGGCGCTGGCGACCGGGCCTTGGAGACTGGCGGGCCGGTACGCCATCCGCTCATCCGGTAACACGGGCGCGGCAGGGTGGGACGCTCCCATCGATGTGTCGGCGGGCGGCAGCGCCAGCGGCGGTGGATCCGGTTCGGCTCAGGTCGATGGCGGTTGTTACAACGGCACGACCAAAGCGAAGGTGGCCGACTGGCACGCCGAGCTCAGCTTCACCGTTGCCGTGACCGGGCAGTCCGACGGTCAGGGGCACCTCAACCTCGGGGTGAGCAAGACGGCGGGCAAACTCGACTCGCTGGTCTACAGCACGGAAGCACCGCCTCAGGTGGCGGACTGTCGTGCCCAAGCGAACGCGTCGTACCAGACGTTCATCAACGGCCTCTTGGGTTCGGTGACGATCGACGCCAGATCGGGGGCCACGGGTCGGATCGGTAGCGCCGACCCCGGAACGGTGACCATCACCCGCTGACGACGCCACGGTCGGAACACGCCGCGTCACGTGCAGTTAGCGTCTGCGCCATGAACGTCGAGGTACGTCACAACCCGTCCTTCGCCGCCGCACGCATCACGCTCGAGTCGAGCGAGCAAGCCCGGGCCGAGTCAGGCGCCATGATGGCGACTTCCTCCGGCGTGTCAGTCGAGGCCAGCACGCAGGGCGGCGTGATGAAGGGCCTGAAGCGCTCGCTGCTCGGAGGGGAGAGCCTCTTCATCACCACGTTCACCGCGCCGGCGGCCGGAGGATGGGTCGACGTCGCCCACCACCTGCCGGGAGACATCATCCCTGCCGGTGTCACCGCCGAGCAGCCGATGTCGATCACGAGAGGGTGTTGGCTGGCCTCATCGGCGGGGATCGAGCTCGACACGAAGTGGGGCGGCTTCAAGAACCTGTTCGGAGGCGAGGGTGGCTTCCTCGTCCGGGCCACTGGACACGGCACGGTCCTGCTGGCCTGCTACGGAGCGCTCGACACGATCAGCCTGGCTGAGGGCGAGACGGTGACCATCGATACCGGTCACGTGGTGGCCTTCAGCCCTGCGGTCAACATGCAGATCCGCAGGGTCGCAACAGGGATGATGCAGACGCTGAAGTCGGGCGAGGGCTATGTCTTCGACTTCACAGGGCCGGGTTGGGTGATGACCCAGTCACGTAACCCGTCAGCACTCGAAGCATGGATCCGCCCACTCATGCCGGGCGAGACGGGCGGCGCGAGCGGCGGAGCGTTGGGTGGTCTGCTCGGCCGCTGACCGTGGCCAGCGAGAGCTCCGAGCGACGAAGCGAGCATCGACATGGCGGCATGCCACGTGGCATCCCGAGGAAGTGCGGCGACGTCATCGACGGCGAGCGGCCCGTAGGCCTCTCGTAACAGCGCCTGGTCGCCGGCACTCACGCCGATGATCACCAGGCCGGTTCGCGAAGGCTCGTATCGCCCGACGCACAGCGTCCGTTCGCACCCACGGGGCCAACGATAGGCGGGGCCGAAACGGCCGCATGCACCGGGCTCGGCGCAGTGAGGCGGTGCAATGCGTCCTAGTCGCGGAGCTGCGGGATGACCTCGGCACCCATGAGCTCGATGGTCTGCATCACCGCTTCGTGGCTGACCTTGTAGGGATTGACCAGGCAGAGCAGTTGGTCGACACCCGCCGCCTCGTAGCGCCGGCAGGTCTCGATGCAGTCGGCCGGTGTGCCGAGCACACATGCTCCGTTCTCCACGAGGTACTCGAGCGTGAGGAGATCGAGCAGGCCCTGGTCGTCGGTGGCCTGCATGTCCGCCGCATAGCCGTAGTTGCCGAGCTCCTGGCTGCGTTCGGCCATCCAGGTGGCCAAGGACCCGATGTGGCGGGCACCGGCCTTGGGGTACCACTCGAAAGACTCCCGCGCTGCGGTCCACGCCTGATCGCGATCCGGTGCGCACAACGCCATGGTGAACGTGGCCGCCTGGTTGTGGATGGTCACGCCGAGCGGATCGGTGCAGCGTCCGATCGCCTCGCGGTAGATGTCGATCTTCGTCTGCACCTCCTCAGGCGAGACACCGACCGCGAACGAGCAGAGGCCCAGGCCGAGCTCACCGACCTGTCGGTGACCGTCTTCGCTGCTCGTTGCGCCCCAGATCGGTGGGTGGGGTTTCTGAATGGGTTTGGGCAGCACCCGCCTGGTCGGCATCTGCCAGAACTTCCCGTCGAAGCCGTACTCGTCGTTGGTCCAGCAGCCGACGATGTGTCCGATCGCCTCGCGCCACATGGCTCGGGTCTCGGCCGGGTCTATCCCGAACCCTTCGAGCTCTGCTCGGGTCGACGACCGGCCGGTGCCGAGGTCCACCCGACCGCCCGAGATGAGGTCAAGCACAGCTACCGCCTCGGCGGTCCGCACGGGATGGTTGTAGGGCTGGGGCATCAACCGCACCCCGAACCCGAGCCGCATGCGCTCTGTGCGGGCGGCCACCGCGCCGTAGAGCACCTCGGGGTTCGAGCAATGGGAGAACTCCGAGAGGAAGTGGTGCTCCACCGTCCAGAACGCGTCCCAGCCGAAGCGTTCGCCGGCCACTGCCTGCTCCAACGTGTGCTCGTAGGCCAGGCGTTCGCTGTCGGCGTCCCACGGTCGGGCCACCGGTATCTCATAGAACAGGGCGAAGCGCATGTCCGAGCGTCCCTTCCCCAGCCGGAGCGGTGACTCGCCCGGACGGCGGATGACCCTAATCCGGTTCGGCTCGGCACCGTAGGTTGTGGCCGAACGCAGAGGAGGAGGCAGATGGACAGGTTCGCCGGCAAGACGATCATGGTGACCGGAGCGTCGTCAGGCATCGGCGCGGCCTGTGTCAGCCGCTTGCTCTCCGAGGGGGCGAGCGTGCTGGGTGTCGACCTGAACCACGCGGTGGTCGCCGCGGCCGCCGAAGAAGAGGCGCGTTGGGCGTTCCGGATGGTCGACGTGCGCGACGAGGAAGCAGTCTCTGCAGCGGTGACCGAGTGCGCCGAGCGTTTCGGTCGACTCGACGGTGTGGTGAACGCAGCGGGCGTGGCCGGTGGTGGACCGGTCCACCTTCTCGAGTTGGAGGAGTGGCGCCGGATCATCGACGTGAACCTCACAGGCACGTTCCTCGTGGCCAAGTCTGCAGTCGCGACGATGCTGCTTCAGGAGCCCATCGACGGGGAGCGAGGATCGATCGTCAACCTCGCGAGCATCGAAGGCCTCGAGGGGACCGCCGGTGGCAGCGCCTACAACGCGTCGAAGGGCGGCGTCGTCCTCCTCACCCGCAACCT
Organism: Acidimicrobiales bacterium; assembly: GCA_038253965.1. Taxonomy (GTDB): domain Bacteria; phylum Actinomycetota; class Acidimicrobiia; order Acidimicrobiales; family Iamiaceae; genus JBBSGQ01. The sequence goes on from JBBSGQ010000311.1 coordinate 3,572, forward strand.
GGCCATCGATTATGGGCCTCGGGGCATACGCAGCAACGCGATCTGTCCCGGCTTCATCGACACGCCGATGACTCGTGATGTCTTCGGCATGCCGGGCATGGAGGCCGTAGCTGAGGCGATCAAGCACGAGCACAAGCTGCGCCGCTGGGGGCGTCCAGGAGAGATCGCGGCAGTTGCCGCGTTCCTGCTGTCGGTGGACGCCTCTTTCGTGAGCGGCCAGGCCTTGGCGGTCGACGGCGGGTACACCGCGGGTCGCGACCATGGCGTCACCGAGCTCCTGGGTCTCGATGCACCATGATCCTGGTCGGGCTCACCGGCGGAATCGGTTCAGGCAAGTCGACGGTCTCGGCGATGCTCGCCGACCGCGGCGCGGTCGTGATCGATGCCGACGCCATCGTCCACGACCTCCAGGGCCCCGGGCGACCGGTGCTGGCGGCGATGGTCGAGCGGTTCGGCTCCGCCATCCTCGATCCAGATGGCGCGCTGGACCGCAAGGCCGTTGCCGACATCGTCTTCGCCGACAGCGCTGCGCTGGCAGATCTGTCAGCGATCGTGCATCCGGCGGTGGCCGCCGAGATCGCCCGACGTATTGAGGCCGTGGCCGAAACCGACAACGTCGTGGTGCTTGACGTCCCGCTCCTCGTGGAGTCGGGACGCGGCGACATGGCTGCGTTGGTGGTCGTCGACGTCGATCCAGATGTCGCAGTGCGTCGCCTGGTCGCCGATCGGGGCATGTCGGAACCCGACGCCCGGGCCCGCATGGCTCGTCAGGCTTCTCGGACCGAGCGCCGTGCCCGGGCCGACCAGGTCATCGACAACAGCGGCACTGTCGTCGACCTCCGCCGCGAGGTCGACGAGGTGTGGGCATGGATCATGGACCAACGCCGGTGAGTGGCGCGATCCTGCCCAATTTGGGTCGATCGACCGCGCATATGCCGGTCGAT
>JBBSGQ010000312.1:0-4509 GCA_038253965.1 Acidimicrobiales bacterium
AGGTTCCGGTGAAGCGCATGGTGTTCCACGAGATCACCCCGGCGGCCATCGAGCATGCTGTCGACAACTGGCGCGAGATTGATCATGGGTTGGTCGATACCCAGGAGACCCGCCGCATCGTCGATCGATTGTTCGGCTACCCGGTGTCGGAGGTGCTGTGGCGCAAGGTGAACCGTGGCCTGTCGGCGGGACGGGTGCAGAGCCCTGCGGTGCGGCTCATCGTGCAACGCGAGCGTGAACGGATCGCGTTCATCGCCGCGGGCTATTGGGATCTCGCCGCCACGTTCCCGATGGCCCCGCAGTTCACTGCGACACTCATCGGGCTCGAGGGTCGCAGGGTCGCGTCGGGTCGAGACTTCGACGACGCGGGCCACACCGTGCGCGACGTTGCCGTGCTCGACGAACCGGCTGCCCGTACCTTGCTCGACACGCTCGACGGTGCGACGTTCACCGTGCGGACCACCGAGGAGAAGCCGTTCCGCTCCTCGCCCAAGCCACCGTTCATGACCTCCACGTTGCAGCAGGAAGGCGGTCGCAAACTGCGGATGAGCTCGGCCCAGGTCATGCGGGTGGCTCAGGAGCTGTACCAGAACGGCCACATCACCTACATGCGGACCGACTCCACGACCCTGTCCGAGACTGCTCTGAACGCGGCCCGCACCCAGGCTCGTCAGCTCTACGGCGATGCGTACGTGCCGGAACGTCCGCGCACCTACGACCGCAAGGTCAAGAACGCGCAAGAGGCGCACGAGGCCATTCGCCCAGCCGGCGAAGCGTTTCGCACGCCCGACTCCCTGTCGGGCCAGCTACGCGGGGATCAGATCCGGCTGTACGACCTGATCTGGAAGCGGACGGTCGCCTCACAGATGGCCGATGCGCGCGGTCAGTCTGTGTCGGTCCGCCTCGGTGCGACTGCGACGGACGGGCGCGATACCGAGTGGGCTGCGTCGGGCCGCACGATCACGTTCCCGGGCTATCTGCGCGCCTACGTCGAGGGAGCCGACGATCCTGACGCCGAGCTCGATGATCGGGAGACACTGCTTCCGTCCATGGCCGCAGGCGACACGCTGCTGGATCCGGAGCTCGACGCGAAGGGCCACACCACAAGCCCCCCCGCCCGCTACACCGAGGCATCCTTGGTGAAGCGCCTGGAGGAACTGGGGATCGGCCGACCGTCGACCTATGCGTCGATCATGCAGACGATCCAGGACCGGGGGTACGTCTGGAAGCGAGGTACGGCGCTCGTCCCCACCTGGACGGCGTTCGCCGTCGTGAAGCTGCTCGAGCAGCACTTCACCGATCTCGTCGATTATGCGTTCACCGCTCGGATGGAGGACGAGCTCGACGAGATAGCGACCCACCAGGTCGAGCGCGAGCCGTGGCTGCGGGCGTTCTGGTTCGGCGATGACGACCAGGCGGCGGACGGGGGCCCGGGGCTGAAGGCGCTGGTCGACGACAGCATCGACGCCATCGACCCCGCAGAGCTGAACACCATGGTGCTCGGGGCCGATGCCGACGGCGAGATCGTCGTCGTCAAGCCTGGCCGGTTCGGTCCCTACGTCAAGCGGGGCGAGGACACTGCGTCGGTGCCCGAGGATCTGCCACCTGACGAGCTCACCATCGAGCGGGCGCTCGAGCTGCTCAGCGCTCCGAGCGGGGACCGGCCGATCGGGACGGATCCTGAGAGCGGGCTGGCGGTGATCGCGAAGGCCGGTCGCTTCGGGCCCTATGTGCAGCTCGGCGAGGTGGTCGAAGGAACCAAGGAGAAGCCTCGCACCGCCTCACTGTTCAAGACCATGTCGCTCGACTCGCTCACCCTGGAGGAGGCCCTACGCCTGCTCAGCCTGCCGCGGGTTGTTGGAACCGACCCGCTGGATGAGGTCGAGATCACAGCGCAGAACGGGCGATACGGGCCATACATCAAGAAGGGGTCAGACAGCCGCAGCCTCGAGTCCGAGGACCAAATCTTCACGGTCAGCGTCGACGACGCGCTTGCCCTGTTGGCCCAGCCCAAGCGCGGTCGGGGTCGCACCGCCGCGCCGCCGCTGCGCGAGGTCGGCATCGACCCTGTGTCGGAGAAGTTGGTGGTGTTGAAAGAGGGTCGTTTCGGCCTCTACGTGACCGATGGCGACACGAACGCATCGCTGCGCAAGGATGACGATCCCGACACCGTGGACATCGAGCGGGCCGCCGAGCTGTTGCAGAACCGCAGGGATGCCGCCCCGACCAAGAAGAAGGCGACGGCCAAGAAGCTGGCGGCCAAGAAGCCGGTGGCCAAAAAGGCACCAACCAAGAAGCGGAAGCAGAAGGCTCCGGCGCGCAAGCTTGCGAAAAGGTCGGCGAGCGTCAACAACAACAACAACAACAACAACAACAACAACAAGGCCATCGGCCCGCCGGAACCCTGACCACGCCCATTGCTTCGGCGTCGGACGGACTGGTGGCTCCCCTAACCTCGGCGTGGTGTCCGGGCGGTTGATCGTCTTCGAGGGTGGCGAGGCATCGGGCAAGTCGACCCAGGCGTCGCAGCTTGCGCAGCACGTGGGAGCCACGCTGACTCGCGAACCAGGAGGCACCTCACTCGGCGCTCAGCTGCGTGCCGTTCTGCTCGATCGCGCGTCGTACGCGCTCGACCCGCGAACCGAGGCGCTGCTGATGGCCGCTGACCGGGCCCAGCACGTCACCGAGGTCGTCCGTCCGGCGCTTGCGGCGGGCCAGAACGTGGTCTGTGACCGTTTCGTCGGGTCATCGCTCGCCTATCAGGGCTACGGCCGTGAGCTCGATGTGGACGAGGTGCGCAGTCTGTCGGCCTTCGCCACCGGCGGGCTCGAACCGGATCTGGTGATCCTGCTCGATGTTGCCCCTGCCGTCGCGTCGGCTCGGATCGATGGTGCGCTCGACCGTATCGAGATGGCGACGCCGGGCTTCCACCGACGAGTACGGGCTGGGTACCTGACTCTGGCCGAAGCCGACCCCGAGCGATGGGTGGTGATCGACGGGTCCAAGCCGACCGACGAGGTCACCCGGGCCGTCGCAGTTGTCGTCGACCAGCGCCTCGGCAGACTGAAACCGTGAGCTCGACCGAACCAGTCGATACCGGCGACGTGGCCCTGTTCGAAGGGGCGCCTGCTCGCGACGCAACGCGACACGATCTCTTCGCCGGGGTTCTCGGCCAGGATCGGGTGGTGGCGTTCTTGCGATCGTCGCTGCGCGCGCCGGTCCACGCGTACCTCCTGGTCGGGCCACCCGGGAGCGGGAAGCGAGCTACCGCTTTGGCGTTCGCGGCCGGGTTGCTCAGCGCAGGTGCACCGCCAGGTCAGGCCGAGCGGTCAGCCGAGCTCGCTCTGGCTGAGCACCATCCTGATCTCATCGTCATGGAGCGCGAGGGGGCTGCGATTTCCGCGGCAGAGGCTGAGGAGATCGTTCGGCGAGCCAGTCGCAGTCCGGTGGAGGGCAACCGCAAGGTCATCGTGCTCGACGAGTTCCACCTCGTGTCGCCCGTGGCGGCGAGCAAGTTGTTGAAGACCATCGAGGAACCGCCACCAGGCACGTTCTTCATGGTTCTGGCGGACGAGGTGACGCCAGATCTGGTCACCATCGCATCGCGTTGCGTCCGGGTAGCGCTTGAATCGCTCTCCGCCGAGGTCGTGAGCGACGCACTGGTCGCCGAGGGAGTCGAGCCCGACCGAGCGTCGGCGGTGGCCGCCTATGCCGAAGGTGATCTCGAGCGCGCACGCCTCCTGGCCACTGATCCACGGCTCGCGATCAGGTTGGAGTCGTGGCAGTCGATCCCCGGCCGTCTCGACGGCAAGGGCTCGACTGTCGCAAGTCTCGTCGGTGAGGTTCGCGCCAACATCGACGGCGCAGAGGCCCCGCTCAGGAAGCGTCAATCAGCGGAGATCGACGCCCTGAACGAGCGGATCGAACGGTACGGGCAGCGCGGTTCGGGCACCCGCCAGCTCGATGAACGTCACAGGCGGGAGCGCCGAAGGCTTCGCACCGACGAGCTCCGGCTGGGGTTGACAGCGCTAGCCCGGGCGTACCGGGACGAGATGGCGGTGTCGGCAACGCCGCGACCTGCGCTCAGCGCGATCGCGGCGGTGCAACGAGCAGCCGAGGCACTCATCCGCAACCCGAACGAGGAGCTGTTGCTGGTCTCCCTGCTCCTGGCGCTACCAGGCCTGTCGCCCGCCGCCGCGATCACCAGGCAGGCGGATCGGCCTGCAGGAGCGCGAACTCCGCCACCGGGAGGGCTCGACTGAACCAGAAGCCTTGACCCCAGTCGCAGCCGAGCACCCGCAGCTGAGCCAGTTGCTCGGCGGTCTCGATCCCCTCGGCCGAGGTCCTCAGACCGAGGGCATGGACCATCCTGACGATCGCGGTGACGATCGCACGGCGGTCGTCGTTCGGCTGTAGCCCGGCGACAAAGGACTGGTCGACCTTGACGATGTCGACCGGCAACTGGTGGAGGCGGGTGAGCGAGGAGTAGCCAGTCCCGAAGTCGTCGAT
>JBBSGQ010000313.1:0-4504 GCA_038253965.1 Acidimicrobiales bacterium
CCACCAGCTGGTCGCCGACGCCGGCCGGACTGTTGCGACCGAGCAGGAGAAGGTCGCCTGACTCGTCTTCGAAGGTCGGGGCACCGCACACCGTCAGCAGCCCGGGTCCTCGACGCACGCGGGGCGACAGCCGTCGAGTTGGTGGTAGTGGTCGGCGTCGTCACGCTGCTCGTGGTCATCGCATTGGTGTCGGTACGCGGCATCCATGATCGCCAGCGCGCGAGCGCCTGCAAGGCGGAGCTGGCGAAGGTGCAGACCGCGGTCGAGGCGTACCGCGCCATGCTCGTGAGCCAGAACCGGGCAGCATCGCTGCCACCCAACCTGGCAGCGCTCAAGTTCGTGGGGCTGCTCGATGGACAGATCGGGCGCTATGTGGCCTATTCGCGCGTCCGCTTGCATGGTCGGTGGGAACCTCGGTATGCGAACGGGCCGAAAGGCAACTGCGTCCCCAGCTGAGCGAGGCTCTCTGCTCTAGTGCCGCGACCGATGAGAAGTCGCCGGATCTTGATCGAGCGTCCGCATCGAGCGTGCAAAGGATGCCGGAGGCAGCTCTACGCGCTGATCGGTTCGCTGCGTGGGACGACCGGGTCGAGCTGACCAACCCGCGAGTGGGCCCGCTTCCGACCGCTCCAGGTGGCAACCGTCGCGACGATCGCTGCCACGACGTTGCCGGCCAGCCACGATCTGGTCGCAGCGTTCAAACCATGGTTGGTGCCGTGTCCGGGAACGAGGATCAGAGCCGGGACGATGATCGCCAACGTGAGGGTGAGCGTGATCACCACGGTCGCCGCGTGCCGGTGCATCACCCGTACCTCGGTGAGGTACAGCGATGTCACCGCCCAAGGGATGCCGGCCAACATCATCGCCGGCAGGATCCTCGCCGCGTCGTGGTAGGCCTGGCCATAAGCCGCGGTGATCACGCTCTTGCCGAGGAACGTGGCGACCGTGCCTGCGCCCATCAAGACCATTGCCAGCAACACGGCCAGACGCACCTGCGATCGCAGTTGTGCGCCATCCTTGCCTCCTTCGGCGAGCAGCGCCTGGCCGATGGCCGATGGCACGTAGAAGGCGATGGCCACGATGCCCCACGCCACGTAGAAGCTGGAGTTGGTGGCGGCATCGACGTTCACGAGCACGATCACCGGGAGGGCGAAGTATGGGGCCTGGTAGGCGAGCGTCGAGACGTAGTTGACGAGGGAGTAACGGACGGCAGCTCGTGCCACCGCCGGCATCGGCCGAAGCTGATGGCGCCCGCCGGTGATGCGCGGGAGGAGGGTCACACCTATGAAGCCACTGATGGCCACGGGCGCGGCCAGGTAGATGAACAGCAGCAGCGCCCGGCGGTGACTGTCGGGGAACAGCGGTATCAGGGCGACCTTTGCGATGCCGACGAGTACGATCCGCACGAGTACGAGGTTCCATCGGCGCATGGTCATGCAGCGGACGTCGAAGATCAGCGAGAAGGCGGAGCCGAGAACGATCACCATGAACAGCAACGGACCGCCGACGGAGCTCCAGGACCACAGCACGTCGGCGGCTTTGGGGTCGACGAGTCCGAGGTAGAGCGCGGTCGCAGCAGCTGCGCTGACCACTGTGGCCACCAGCGCCCAGCTGAACACCACGTGACTGTCCTCGGAGCGATCAGCGCTGTAGCGGGCGAGCGACACGGGCAGGCCGAGACCGGCAAGGTAGGTGACGAACAGGACCGAGGTGAAGAGGGCCGAGGCGTTCCCGAAGTTCGACTTGGCATCGCCATTTGCGGCGATGAGCGAGAACAGCGTGCCGCTGAGAGCTTGCACGCCAGCGCCTATAACGAGCACCCCGGATCCGGTCAACAGGTCGCGGTGTCGAGCGACCCGCGCTGCATCGGGCCGGTGCGGACGAAGCCGGGTCAACAGCGACGCGCTGGCGGAGGCTCCGAACGCGGGCGCCGGTGCGGGAGCCGGCAGGTCGGGCTTCTCGTCGCCGTCAGGGGCACGGGAGGCGGAGGTCGGGGTGCTCATCGCATGGCTTTGCGGTTGCCGATCGTCGGCGATTCGACTGTTCGTCAGCCGGACGGGGGTTCCCGAACCGTACCGGCCTGCCCGAGAAATGGCCCAAATGGCTCAAGCTTCTGCGATGGCCCGTCTTGACCGTCCGGGGCCGCCGGTAGCCTGCTCGACCGTGACCAGGACCTCGCAGGCGGGAGACGGCCTCATGCCGGCCGACGGGCAGGCCGAAGTCTCCTATCCGGGTGCGCGTCGGCCCGACCGCCGGCGATGGGTCGACACCGGCGGCCTGCGGCTGGCCGTCTCGGAGTGGGGTCACGCCGATGCCCGGCCGATCCTGTTCGCCCACGGAGGGTTCGACTTCGCCGGTACCTTCGATGTGTTCGCCCCGATGGTGGCCGAAGCTGGTTGGCGGGTCGTGGCCTGGGATCAACGAGGGCATGGTGATTCTGCGCACGCGCACCTCTACAGCTGGGAGGCGGACGTTCGCGACGCGCTCGCGGTGATCGATTCGATAGGTCTCGCACCGCTGCCGGTGCTCGGTCACAGCAAGGGCGGATCCCTGATGCTGCAGTTGGCGGACGCCGTGCCCCACCGGGTGCAAGCGGTGATCAACCTCGATGGTCTCCCATCAGACCGGAGCTGGCCCGACGTGCCCGAGCACACCCGGACCCGCATGCTGGTCGGCGAGATCGAGGCGTGGCTCGAGCACCGCAGCCGAGCCGAGGACGCGGTCCGCCGCCCCGGCACGCTCGATCAGCTCGCTGAGCGGCGCGGCCGGATGAACCCGCGATTGTCGAAGGAGTGGTTGCGTTACCTCGTAGCGGTCGGCGCGCGTTGTGATGCCGATGGCTGGCGATGGAAGATCGACCCGGCGCTGCGACTCGGCGGTTTCGGTCCCTGGCGACCGGAATGGTCCATGTGGCGACTCCCGTCGCTCGGCATGCCTGTGATGTGCGTGCTCGGGCTCGAGGTCGAGACGATGGGCTGGGGCACCCGGCCCGACGACGTCGCCCCGTACCTTCCGGCCGGCGCTCGCTTCATCCCTCTCGATGGCACTGGGCACTTCGTTCACATCGAGAAGCCCCGCACGATCGCCGACCTGGTCATCGAGTTCCTGACATGAACGGGCTGACTGGCCGACGCACCGTCAGTCTGCGCCATGTCCGCATCGAGCTCGCGCTGCACGAGCTGCGGGTTGGCAGCGGCCGTCCGTTGCTCCTGCTACACGGGCTCGCGGAGCAGACGCCGGCCGCGGTGCCCGAGTCGGCGGCCGCCTGGCCGGGGCCGGTATGGGGCCTCGACTTCACCGGTCACGGTGAGTCGACAGTGCCGATCGGAGGTGGCTACACCGCAGAGATCCTGATGGCGGATGCTGATCAGGCCTTGAGCGAGCTCGGCGAGGCGACAGTTCTCGGCCGCGGCCTCGGTGCCTATGTCGCCCTGCTCCTGGCCGGCGCCCGGCCGGGGCGAGTGCAGGGGACCGTCCTGGCCGACGGTCCGGGTCTGGCCGGGGGCGGACCGACCCCCGGGTCACCATCGGTGGTCCAGACGGTGCCGGGTCCGAGTGGGGCACCCGACCCGTTCGCCGTGATCGAGCTCACCCGCGACGTGCGGCCGCCGGACTACGCGTCCTCCTATGTCCGCCAGGCGCTTCAGCTGTCCGGCCTCGAGGTGCCGGTGGTGGTGAGTGCCATCGTGCGACCGCCGTGGCTGGCGGCGGTGGCCGGCGAGTCGGGTGTCGTCTCGCTGCCAGTCGTCGAGGCGTTGCGTCTCCTCGCTCACCGACCTGGCCGGGAGCTCGTCTGAGGGGCCTGTGGGTAGCGTTGCCCTGGTGTTGTGCGCCACCATCTCGGTCGGAACGGCTGCGGCCTGCGCCGTCGTGGCCGGCTACGTGGTGGGATCGGTGCCGGTTGCGGTGCTCGTCGGCCGGCGGCACGGGGTCGATCTGCGCGCCGTGGGCGACCGGAACCCTGGCTACTGGAACGCCAGAGCGCAACTTCCTCGCCGGGCGGCGCTCATCGTGTTCGGCGGAGATGCGGCGAAGGGCGTCATCGCAGGCCTCATCGGTGTGCTCCTCAGCACCACTGACCGATGGTGGATCGCCTATCTCGCGGTCGGCGCATCGATGATCGGGCACGCCTTTCCGCTGTTCGCAGGGTTCCGGGGGGGAAGATCGATCCTGACGTTCGCCGGCGGGGCGTTCGTACTGTCGCCTCCGGCGGGGCTTGCCGCCGTCGTGCTTGCGATCGCCGTGTCCATCACCGCCCGTTCGTTTGGGTGGGGGGCGCGGGCCGCGGTGTTCGGCTACCCCCTGATACAGGCCCTGGTGGACCCTCGGGCGCGCGTTGCGGCCACGGGCAGCCTCATGAGCATCATCGGTCTGCGCTTCGGTATGGCTGCGGTGGCCGACCGCCGCGCCGCCACGTGCGCTCGCGAGAGTAGGCCCGGCCACGCCACGTCCTGACCGGTCGTACGGTGACGGCGGTCAACCGGGCGGTGACGGCCACGTCGGC
>JBBSGQ010000314.1:0-4502 GCA_038253965.1 Acidimicrobiales bacterium
ATGAAACCTCGCCGTGACAGTCCGCCGCGAGGACCGGTCCTGTCCAGCGCTCCGGTTCGGGCTGATCCTGCAGTCGCAGCGACACCGGGCTCGGCAGCCAGAGACGCCGTCCATCGCGTCGAGCCCAGCGCTCTGCGGGTGACGTGGACCTTTGCCCCGATGTGGATGATCAAGCCACCGATCGTGATCCACGCCACCCAGAAGTGGCCGACAGTGAAGTTGAAGCCCCATGGCCGGTAACGAGAGAGGTTCCCGATACCAGAGAAGAGCATGAACAGCGCGCCTCCGACCAGGGGCACGAGGCTGATCCGCTCCAAAGCGTGAGCGACACCGCGGACCGGCGGGATCTCATAGAACTTCGGCAGGACCACCCACAGCTTGGCCAACAGCAGAGGGATCGCCGCGGTCCCAGTCGCCACATGCAGACCCTGGGTGAACCGGTAGCCCCAGGCCGGATGGGCCGGCCAATGGAACCAGCCGGGCGGCTGCTGGATGAGATGCGACAACAGGCCAGTGACGAAACAGGTGACGAAGCAGACTCCGAGGGCAACACCCAGGAGCGAGGCAACCCGCTCATCATGGAGCTCGCTGCGGAACGGGACCTGTGGAGCTGACCTCTCGCCCCGGGCTACTGCCAGGACGCGGCTGCGCACCAAACCCATGCCTACGCCGCTACCGGTCGGATGTCAGCAGTCTGATCTTGAGGCACAGAACGCGACTCTCCCATGAGATGTCCTGATTCGAGCGGCGCAACCAGGATTGGATGCGAACGGATGTCCCGATGCAGTCCTGCCGGTGACTGTCGCGTTACACCGAACTCGGTTCCATCGGCAGTCGTATCACAGCCGGCCGGTGAGGTGCCGACACCCAGCCAACGGTTTTCCTTGGTTCCGACCGTCGCCCGACCGATAGAGCCGCAACGGACCGAGGCTTGACCCGAACCCAGGCCTCGGTCCGCCACTCTGTGAGGCATCTGCGACCGACGCCACGGCAGTCGATGATCGAGCGCCCTCGATCGATCGAATCGGGTGGCCAAGATGGCCTGCGAGCGTGAGACTCTGTCGATGAGCACCGGCTCCGATCCCATGCAGCCATGTCGGCCGCGATGAGCGGTCCGTACGACTGTGGGGCAGCCTGAACCGATGGCAGTCAACCTCCGCCACCGCAACTACCTCAAAGAACTGGACTTCACTCCTGACGAGCTGCGGTTCCTGATCGATCTCGGTGCCGAGCTCAAAGCGGCGAAGTACGCCGGCTGTGAACGACCCTGCCTTGTCGGGCGCAACATCGCCCTCATCTTCGAGAAGACGTCGACCCGCACGCGGTGTGCGTTCGAAGTCGCGGCCCATGACCAGGGAGCGCACGTCACCAACCTGGACCCGTCCGGAAGCCAGATCGGCCAGAAGGAGTCCGCCAGGGACACCGCTCGGGTGCTCGGTCGGATGTTCGACGGCATCGAATACCGCGGCTTTGCCCAGGACACGGTGGAGATCCTCGGCCGCTATGCGGGGGTACCGGTGTGGAACGGCCTCACCGACGAATGGCACCCCACCCAGATGCTGGCCGACATGCTCACGATGCGCGAGCACAGCAGCAAGCAGCTCCACGAGATCGCCTACTGCTACCTGGGCGACGCCCGAAACAACACAGCGCGGTCCCTCCTCGTCACGGGCGCGCTCCTGGGCATGGACGTGCGCGTCGCTGCCCCTCGCGGGCTCTGGCCCGATGGCGGCCTTCAGGCGACGGTGGCCAAGATCGCCGAGGGCACCGGTGCACGGGTGCTGATCACCGATGCCGTGGAGGAAGGGGTGCGCAGCGTCGACTACCTCTACACCGACGTGTGGGTTTCCATGGGGGAGGCCGTCGACACCTGGGACGAGCGCATCGAGCAGTTGCTCGCCTATCAGGTCAACGCGAGCGTGCTCGAAGCGACCGGCAACCCCCGGGTCGCCTTCATGCACTGCCTGCCGGCGCTCCACAACCGCGACACCAGCCTGGGCGAGCTTCTGTTCCAGCGCAGCGGGCTCAGCGCGCTCGAGGTCTCCGACGACGTCTTCGAGTCCGACCGGTCGATCGTGTTCGACCAAGCCGAGAACCGTCTGCACACCATCAAGGCCATCATGGTCGCCACCCTCGGCGCCTGACCGGCTAGGTGCGCCCCGAGCGCCAGCGCAGCCAGTTGATGGACACACCGCTCCGGGTTGTCTACTGAGCGCTGGCGATCTCGAACTGGTCGCGCAGGCCGACGATGTCGCGCAGGCGGATCAACGTGCTCGGAGGGCGGGGCGAGGGTGACCGATCCGTCTTGGCGCACCCGGTCCGACAGCACGTGCAACGCCCGCAGGCCATACGAGTCGCACAGGGTGATCCCCGCGCAATCGAGGGTCAGATGACGGTGTCCCCGCAGCACGAGACGCTCCGCGTCGGCGACCAGGGAACTGGCGCTGTCGACGTCCAGCTCGCCTGTGAGGCGCAGCAAGGCCGCATGGCTGTCAGCCGAGGTCGGTGCGCTGTTTCCGCTGGGGGCGGCTTGAGCGCACCGTGCTGGTCGCACCGGCTACGGGCGGCCATCGTGTTGGCCTGGCCTTCGCCTGCGAGAGCCCTGTCGAGGTCGACTCGACGTACGCCGAGTTGGTCGGCGCAGGATACGAAGGGCATCTCGAGCCCGGCTTCAGGACGCAGCCGAGTGCGGCCGGTCGAGAACCGCCTGGAAAGCTCTCGTCAAGGGTCGACTGGCATGCGAGAGCTCGTGGTGGTGAGGGCTGGAGTTGTCTTCGCGTCGAGCGTCACTTCATGCGCGCTGCTCAGCCGGCAGGAACCGGCGGGGGTGGCGGCCGTCGACGTAGCCCATGAACGGGGGGAAGATGTTGTAACCGAGCAACTCTTGAAGCTTGTCGGGCAACGTCGCCACGACTTCGGGTGCGACACCGATGACGTGGTTCTCCTGAGGACGCAACCAGGCCGCCGCGTATTCGAGGATCACTCCGAGTCGGGGCTCGGCGGTCCGATTGGCCCCGCCTCCGTGCCAGATGCTCCCGGTGTAGAACGCCACGGAGCCAGCCGCCATCTCCGTCTGGACGATCGGATCGTCCGGCCCCGGAACGCGACCGACCTCCCACCGGTGACTCCCGGGTACGAACCGGGTGGCGCCGTTCGCTGCGGTGAACTCGTCAAAGGCCCAGATCGTGTTGAGGACCACCTCGCTGTGCGGCTCGGGCAACGGGTAGATCGAGTCGTCCCGATGCAGGATCTGCTCTCGCTCGTTCGGCCCTATCCGGATTCCCGTCGGTGCGCTGAGCTGGCAATGCCCGAGCACGCGGTCGAGGACACCCAGCAGCACCGGATGGATGGCCAGGGCGTCGAACAACCTGGTCTTGGCGAACAAGCGGTAGATCCGCTGCGTGCCGAAACCCTCGAAGTCATTACGCCCTTTCGGGGTCGACGCCAGGACGCGGTCGAGGTCACCCTTGATCTCGCGAACACTCTCTCCATCGAGGACGCCTTCGACTATGACGTGCCCATCGCGTTCCAGCGCTGCGACTATCGGCTCGACTTCGAATGCGACACGGCTGGTCATCGCTTCTCAGTATCCTCGTCGGACGGCACAGCGACGCGCCGGGGATCGTGCATCACCGTGCATGTGGGGCCACGAGCTCGACTTCGAAGCCGTCGCGGTCCTCGAGGTAGGCAACTTCGGCTCCTCCTGCGATGAGGTGGCGGTCGACGGGCATCTGGGACCATCCGTGGTCTGCGGCGTGGCCGAGGATATCCCCAAGCGTCCGATCGGAGCCGACCGGGAAGGCCAGGTGGTTGAGGCCTGGACGGAGCCGGCTGTAGAGCATCCCCGGGACCATGTCTGACGACTGCTCCAGGGCGAGCGCGAAGCCGCTGCGGTGGCGGAACAGGACGATCGTCTCGACCGAGCGGTCCTGGGCGTAGCCGAGCTCGCCGAGAAGCCAACTCCATGAATGTCGAGCTCGTTCCAGATCCGGGACCCACAGGGTGAGGTGGTGCAACATCGTTGGCGAGGGTAGCGAGCGGTTCGGGGGCGGCCGACCACCCGCAGTTCGGCGCCCTGGTGCCGCTGTGATCGGCTTGAGCGCACCGGCCTCGCGAGGTCCGCGGCCGACCACTTCGCGCACTGAGGCTCGCGGCACCCACCCCTTGCGGTCCAGCGTCTACCGTTCAGGGTCCGTTCTCGACATGCACAGGGGTGCGAAGCTGGCAGCTGAGCGATTCTGCGAACACTGTGGTCATCGGGTCGACAAGCGCGCGAAAGCCTGTTCCTTCTGCGGGTCCACCCTCTCCGCCGGCGCAGCTGAGCAGCCCCTGGATCTCCCGCCCTCAGGTCCGGCCTACGGTCAGCGAAGCGAAGGGATCATGGTCGGCGTCGTCGCCGTTCTCGTCATCGCGCTCGTGCTGATCGCCGCTCTCCTCATCCCACGGCATGGTGGCGACGGGGGTGGCCAGGTGCGCGCCGGCGACCGGCAAGATCGTCGCCC
>JBBSGQ010000315.1:0-4498 GCA_038253965.1 Acidimicrobiales bacterium
CTCGTGCGCGGCGGCGTCGGCCCACTCGCCCCAAGGGTGTTCGCTGAGATCGCCCGCCACGTGCGGTGCCAACTCCTTGGTCAGCTCCTTGCGCCGGGCCGCTGTGAAGGACGACGCAACCCCGAGATGGTGCAGACGGTCGTCGTCGTCGTAGAGACCGAGCAGCAGCGAACCGACACCATCACCGCTCTTGTGGACCCGGTACCCGGCCACCACGCAGTCCGCCGTGCGTTGGTGCTTCACCTTGAGCTGTACTCGTTTGTCCGGTTCGTACACGCCGGCGGCGGGCTTGGCCATCACGCCGTCAAGCCCTGCGCCTTCGAACCGCACGAACCAGTCGGATGCGATCGAGCGGTCGCTGGTCGACGGGGTGAGGTGCACCGGAGGGCCGGCGTCCCTCAACGCGTCTTGGAGGGCGCGACGCCGATCGGCGAACGGTTCACCGAGGAGCGACCTGTCACCTGTGGCCAGGAGGTCAAAGGCCACGAACGAGGCAGGTGTTTCGGCAGCCAGCTTGCGCACACGCGAGTCCGCAGGATGGATCCGCTGCTGCAGAGCGTCGAAGTCGAGTCCCGCCGAACTGGTGACGACTATCTCCCCGTCGACCACGCACCGCCGAGGCAGCGACTCGCGCAACGGGTCCAGCAGCTCGGGGAAGTAGCGGGTGAGCGGTCGCTCGTTACGACTGCCCAACATGACGTCATCGCCGTCACGGAACACGATGCAGCGGAAGCCATCCCACTTCGGCTCGAACAGGTAGCGCCCTGGTTCTGCCTCGGGCAGCGAGTCGGTGGCCTTGGCCAACATCGGCGCGACGGGCGGCATCACTGGCAGGTCCATGGGTGCGCAGCGTAGAAGTTTCTGTCAGTTTCGGTTTTCGACACGCACGGTTTGGGTAGCGGCAAGCCACCGTTCACGTGACCGAAAGCAGGCCAACATGCCCGCAGTCGTTTCCGGGAGCGGGGGGGCACCAACACCGGTGAGACACGAGGCGTCGGTGATGCGTCTTCCCGCCGCCGTCGTGGCGTTCGTGATGTGCTGCGGTCTCGTGGTGGCCTGCGGGGGGAGCTCGTCGTCAGGCTCACCGACCTTGAAGTGGTACATCTTCAGCGAGCCGTCCGGGTCGTTCACCGCGGCTGCTGAGAAGTGCACGAAGCAGGCGAAGGGCCGTTACAAGATCGAGACGGTCGATCTGCCGGCTGACGCTGACCAGCAGCGGGAACAGCTCGTGCGGCGCCTCGCCGCCAAGGATTCCGACATCGACATCATCGGCATGGATGTGATCTGGACTGCTGAGTTCGCGAATGCCGGTTGGATCCGGGCCTGGCCCGCCGAGCGGGCAAGAAAGGCGACCGCCGGGCGGCTCAAGCCGGCAATCGTGAGCGCCACGTATCGCAACAGGCTCTATGCCGCGCCGTTCAACAGCAATGCCGAGATGCTGTGGTACCGCACTGACCTCACCAAGCAGCCCCCGCGAACGTGGGATGAGATGCTCGCCGCAGCGGAGAAGTTGCGGGCGCAGGGGAAGCCTTCGTTGATCCAAGCGCAGGGCCAGCGCTACGAGGGCCTCGTCGTGCTCTTCACGAGCCTCGTGGAGTCGGCCGGGGGCGCGGTTCTGAACAAGGACGGCACGAAGGTGGCGTTGCCGACCGGCCCCACGCGCAAAGCCCTTCAGGTGCTGCGGGACTTCTCCAGCTCGAAGGTCGCCGATCCTGCGCTGGCCACTGCTCGCGAGGACGACGGGCGTCTCGGTTGGGAAGCCGGCAAATCGGCGTTCATGGTCAACTATTCGTTCGTCTGGCCGAGCGCGAACGCCAACGCTCCGGCGATTGCCAAGAACATGCGCTGGGCCCGGTATCCCGGAGTCCAAGCTGGCAAACCCAGCCACGTCACGATCGGTGGCATCAACCTCGGGATCGGTTCGTACTCCGCGCACGCCGACGTGGCGTTCGACGCGGCTTCGTGTCTGGCTCAGGACGACAACCAGATAGTCAACGCGACAAAGGGTGGCCTGCTGCCGGTGAGCGAGAAGCTCTACGACGATGCGAGGCTCACCAAGGCCAAGACCGACGTCACCGATCCCAAGACCGGTAAGAAGAGCAAGGTGCTGGCGTTCCCGTACGCCGAGACGATCAAGGCAACCCTGAAGGACGCCGTGCAGCGCCCGCAGACCCCGTATTACAACGACGTGGCCCTCGCCATCTCGCGAACCATCCATCCGACCCGGGGCGTCGATCCCGACCAGGACGTCGGTCGCCTGCGGAGCGCGATCACCAAGGCATTGAGTGGGGAGGGCCTCTTGTGAACCGTTGCCCGCAGTACGCATCAGTCCGAGCGGTGCTGTGATGACAGCTGTCGACACCCGCACGGGTTCCACTGCCATCTCGGAGCCAGCCGCCAAGCGGACGGGGTTGTCCGCGCGGGCCAAGGCGGAGCGCAAGCTCGGTTGGATGTTGTGCGCGCCCGCAGTGATCGTGATGCTCCTCGTCACCGCCTACCCGATCGGTTACGCGATCTACTTGTCGCTTCAGCGCTACGACCTCCGCTTCCCGAACGATCATGGATACGTCGGCCTCCGGAACTACGGCGCAGTCTTCGGGAACGCGCTGTTCTGGCAGGACCTCACCAGCACACTGACCATCACCGTGCTGTCAGTCATCGTCGAGCTGGTACTCGGATTCCTGCTGGCCTTTGTGATGCACCGGGCCCTGTTCGGTCGGGCAGTGGTGCGGGCGTCGATCCTGGTGCCGTACGGCATCATCACCGTCGTCGCAGCGTTCGCCTGGCGTTTCGCCTTCGACCCCACGACAGGGTTCATCAACGGCCTGCTCGGAACCAACCGAAGTTGGTTCACCCAGAGCTGGTCGTCCTACCTGGTGATCATCGCGACGGAGGTATGGAAGACGACACCGTTCATGGCGCTGCTCCTGCTCGCCGGGTTCACGCTCGTGCCGCAGGACGTGGTGAACGCCGCACGAGTCGACGGGGCATCGGGCACGCAGCGTCTGCGCAAGATCATCATCCCGTTGATGAAGCCGGCCATCCTCGTCGCCGTGCTGTTCCGAACCCTCGACGCGTTCCGCATCTTCGACTCGGTGTACGTGCAGACACGCGGTGCTCAGAACACCGAGACACTCTCGATCCTCGGCTACAACACGCTGATCACGCGTCTCAACCTCGGCCTCGGTTCGGCCGTGTCAGTGGTGATGTTCGCCCTGGTGCTGGTGATCGCCTTCGTGTTCGTCAAGGGGTTCGGCACGAACCTCGCCCAGCAGAGGGGAGAGGGCTGATGAGGACCACCTCGGCCCGGGACAAGGCGCTGTGGGCGTTCGGCACGATAGTCGTCGTGTTCTACGCGCTGGTTCCGGTCGCATGGTTGCTCGCGCTGGCCCTGAAGCCGGACGGCGAGCTCTCCAACGGCAAGTTCTTCCCGAAGAAGCCGACCTTCGCCAACTTCAGCGGGGCCAAAGGGGTGTTCGGCGACTCGCAGTTCCGGGCGGCGCTGCGCAACTCGATAGGCATCGCGCTGATCGCGACCCTGTTGGCAGTTGTCCTCGCAACGTTCGCCGCCTACGCGATCGTGCGCCTCGACTTCCCGGGCAAGGCGGTAGTGCTCTCGGGTGCGCTGGCCATCGCCATGTTCCCACCGGTGGCGATCATCGGGCCGCTGTTCAACCTGTGGCGGTCCTTGTCCCTGTTCGACACGTGGCCCGGGCTCATCATCCCCTACATGACGTTCACCCTGCCGCTCGCGATCTGGACGCTCTCCGCGTTCTTCCGAGAGATCCCCTGGGACCTCGACAAGGCGGCCCGGGTCGATGGCGCCACACCGTTCCAGGCGTTCCGCAAGGTCATCGCGCCCCTCGCCGCACCGGGGATGTTCACCTCGGCCATCCTCGTGTTCATCTTCGCCTGGAACGACTTCCTGTTCGCCACGGCCCTCACCTCGACCAACAAGGCCCGAACCGTGCCGGCGGCGATCGCGTTCTTCACGGGCGCATCTCAATTCAGCTTCCCGACCGGCCAGATCGCTGCTGCGTCGGTGGTCGTCACCATTCCCATCATCATCATGGTCCTGATCTTCCAGCGGCGTATCGTTGCCGGCCTCACCTCCGGCGCAGTGAAGGGCTGACGGTGCCGACCTCTCTCTCGCGAGGAGCTTCCAGTGTCTGAGATCGTGCTCGACAAGGTCACCAAGCGCTTCCCCGACGGCACGGAAGCGGTCCACGAAGCGAACTTCAAGATCGGTGACGGCGAGTTCTTCATACTCGTCGGGCCGTCCGGCTGCGGGAAGTCGACGTTGTTGAACATGATCGTCGGTCTCGAGGACATCAGCGATGGTGACCTCAAGGTGGACGACAAGCGGGTCAACGACGTCGATCCCAAAGACCGGAACATGGCGATGGTGTTCCAGAGCTACGCCATCTATCCACACATGTCGGTCCGGGAGAACATGGCGTTTCCCCTGAAGCTGGCCGGCCAGTCCAAAGACGAGATC
>JBBSGQ010000316.1:0-4409 GCA_038253965.1 Acidimicrobiales bacterium
CCAGATGTCGGTCGCCGCAGTGATGTCCGTGACGGGCATGTGAGCGGCGATGCTCATCTCGTCGCCAATGGCCATGTGGGCAGGTGAGCGTGGCACGAGCGTTTGCACCATGCCCGGCGCGATCACTGTCGTTCCCGCCGGATGCAGCGGATCGACGAGGCACACGATCTCCACGTCGACATGGCGGGCCAGCGCGCCGTACAGGCGAAGACACCGGAGTTGACCACCACCGCGAGGCGGGTAGACCCGAAACGTTGCAGTCGCCACCACCTTCGGCCGCGTCACGCGAGAGCCGGTCCCGACCGGCCGTACCGTCGGCGCGGGGGACATGGCTCTTGCCGCTCGCGGTGATCGCCGGCGCCCCTCGAGGAGCGTGTGCACCGCATCGTCCCAGGTGATGCGGGCGGCTCGGCGCTTCCCGGCTCGGCCGAGCCCTGTGGCCAGATCAGGCATCTCGACGAGCCGGGTGATGGCGCGTCCGATGTCTCCGGGATCGGGCTCGACCACCAGCCCCGTGATGCCGTCGGCCACGAGCTCGGTCGGCCCACCGCTGTCGGTGCAGGTGACAACCGGGGTGGCGCAGCCCATCGCCTCCAGGGTGATCAGTCCGAGATCCTCGTCCTGAGGGACGAACGCGACAGCCAGGGCATCGGCGTAGAGCTCGACGAGCTCTTGATCACTGACGGCACCGAGGAACTGGACCCGCGAGTCGCCGGCCGCCAGCGATCGCAGGCGACTCTCCTCGGGTCCCGTGCCCGCGATCAGCAATGGGATCTTGCTGGGAACGCTGGCCATGGCCTGGATGAGCAGGTCGTGGCGCTTCGGACCATCGAGCCGGCTGGCACAGAACAGGTGATGCTGTCCGCCCTCGTGCAGCGGTCCGAGCTCGGACGGGAGGTACACCACAACAGGAGTGATCCCTCGTGGGAAGTAGTCCGGCCGGGATGCGACAGTGCGGGACAGGGCGAAGTGGTTGCGCATCTGGGCCGGGGCCAGAGCCACGAGGTCGAGCCAGCGGACGATCTCGCGTGCAAGTGGACCGGGGAACGCGAGATCGGGGTGGCCGGCGCCGTGCGCGCCGGCCGCGGCGTGGATGCGTTCGAACACCTCGGGCAGCGCGGCCCGGTCGTGGCGTCGTCGGATCACGTGCAGGAGATCGGCGAGCTCTGGCAGTCGCGGCGAGGGCCAGACCGGCAGTCCGAACAGGTGGTAGGTGTCGTACAGGCCACGTAGCGGATGGAACATCAGGACGCTGTGCTCGGGGTGTGCTGAGATCCAGGCCGGGTACTTCACGCTGATGACCCGGTCGAAGTGTCCGAGCTCGAGCGAGGCGAAGGCTTGGTAGCCATCGACGATCCCGAGCAGGTTGGTCTCGTCGACCGGAACCTTCAAGACCTCGCAGTCGTGGGCGCTTCTTTCGTTGATCGCCCTCGCGAGCCCACTGACCGCCCGCTCGGCGCCGCCCACGATGAACGGCACCGGCGACGGCGCGAGGAGCGCGACCTTCATGCCAGCACCCGGTCGAGTGCCTCACGGATCTCGGCGTCGGCTTTCGCCCAGGTGAGCGACGCAGCACGGGCTCGACAGTTGGCTCCCAGCTCGGCTGCGAGGTCGGGGTTCGCCATGAGCCGGTCGACAGCGGCAGCGATGGCTGCGCCCGTAGGCTCCACGACCAGGCCGTGCACGCCATCGGTGACCAGCTCGGCCAGGCCCCCACCGTCGGTGCACACCACGATCGGGCGGCCGTAGCCCATGGCCTCGACTGCTGTCAGGCCGTAGTCCTCGTTGTAGGCGGGCGCCACCACGCATCGCGCGTTCCGGTAGAGCTGATCGAGGGTGGCGTTGTCGACCCAGCCGCGGAACTCCACGTTGCTGGTGAAGCCCGGGGGCACCGGCTCCGCCCCGAGCCCCGTGTTGAGCCACAGGTCCGTGTCGGTGACGGTGTCGAGGTCGAGGCCGGGCTGCGCGAGACGGTGATCTACAGCGCGCGCCCAAGCCTCACGTCCTCCCGTGCCGACCAGCGTGAACTGCGTGCCAGGCAGGTGGTGGGCTGCATGCACCGCGAGCTCGGTTCGCTTGGGGAACTCATGGCGGCCCACGCACAGGACGGTGCCAGCGCTCGATGAGGCGGCGGGGCCGGTGCGGCGGCCGGTCGGGTCGATCCCGATCAGTGCCTCGTCGCCGACACCGACGCCGGCCTGGTAGACGCTCACGTTGGTACGACAGTTGAACCGTTCCAGTCGCTCGGCGACGACCCGTGAAGCAGCAGCGAACCAGGTGACTGCTTCCAGGCGGGGCTGGTCCAGCGCGCGAACCAGCTCCGCGGCTCGGATGTGCACTGCTGGATCAGCGGCGAACCCCGCGGCCAGGTACACGTCCTCGAGGTCATAGAAGATCCGATGGTGATGTGAGATCAACGCTAGGTGACGGGGGTGGCGATGGGTGAACGACGGCGGCTGGGTCGAGAGCATCAGGTCGAAGCGGCGGGTGTCGAGCCGGTCGAACGCCTCGACGCTGGCTAGGTATCTGAAGAACTCGGGCTCCACGGCCCAGGCATCGTCAGGGACCTCGACTCCGAACGGCCGGTGGGGGAGGGCATTCACCTCGACGGTGAGTCGGGTGACGTCGTGGCCGGCGACCCGCAGCATCGCCTCGACTCGGTCGATGACCCGCTCGAAACCACCGAGCACTCCGAAGTCGGGTTTGAGGACGGCGATCCTGCGCGGCCTCGCCGACGGTGTGCGGTTCAAGTGGGGTGGTCCGACGCACCATCGCGGGAAGAGGTCTCGGTGCCCGTGCGGGCGTCGGCCTTGCGGGCCACAACCGCGTAGTCGAGTGGTCCGAAGATCGCCCAGTTGATCCGATCGGTGACCGAACGCGCCCGATCGGGATCAGCCCCCGCCAGATCTTCGGGCTGCAGCTGAGGGTGGTTCTCCGGATGGAGGTAGCGGACCTCCGCCTCGGCGAACCCTCGTGCCAGAACGAGGAATTGGCAGAACTGCGGGTGCAACGGCTTCAGATGGGTGGGGTCGATGTAGAAGGACGCAGCTCCGACCGTGATGTTCGTCGGGTTGGGTGTCTCGAAGATGAGCAGGCCGCCAGGCTTGAGGGCCACCAACGCGGCGTCGATCAGCTGCACCAGGGTGTCGAGCGATAGGTGCTCGACGACGTGGAAGCTGGTCACCGCGCCGACCGAGCCCTCCGGTACCTCACGGAGGTGGACGAGGGCGTCGGCGGCGCGCACATCGAGGCCACGAGCCACGCATCGTTCGACGACCACCTCGTTGATGTCGACGCCATATGCGTCGACCCCGGCGTCCCGCAGCACCTCGAGCCACTCGCCCCGCCCGCACCCGACGTCCACCACGGGGGCGCGGCCAGGAACTGATCGGACGTCGTCCACATACTCTGCGGCCAGTGCCATGATGTGCTCGCGAGTACCCCGGAAGGTGTCCTCGAGATCTTCGTACAGCTCCTCGTAACCGGTGGTGAGCTCCCGGCTCAGGTCACCGAGCTGAGCCACGTCGAATCCGCCAGGCATCGCCTCACGGGCGGCTCGGAACACGAGGTCCTGCTTGGCTCGCACGGTTTGCAGCTCGGACCGCAAGGATGCGACCTCCCGGGCCAGTCCCGCAGCCTGCTCGGATCGGGCGCCCTCGATCGCCGTCCCGAGATCGGCGACCGTCGTGCTGAGAGCCTGCAGGGACCCGGCGAACTCATCGATGTCGGCTCCGAGCTGCTTGACCGACTCGTTCAGGTCGTCGACCGTCAGATCGGTGGTAGCGATGCCCGCCTGCAATCGAAGGGCGCGCTGCTCCTGACGACTCAGATCGGTGGTGAACCGTTCGATCTCGTCTGCTAGCCCTTCGATCGCGGCGAGAACCTGCGCGTTGAACGGCACCTGGTGCGACGTGACCGGTCGTACGAACGTGAGCATCGCCTGTTTGACGGGTTTCAACCGCGCTCCAGGAGGGAGTGTGGTGCCGGCCTCCGCAAAGGCCGAGGCTTCGTGGAGACGTTCGCGTGCGTAGCGCACGCCTTCCGAGCGCGGCGCCGGCTCCTCAGCCGTGTCGGCGAAGTCGCCCGGGTCGTCGCCTTGCGCGCGGGCTGCTGCCTGCTCCATGAGCCGGAGGACCTTTCGAGAGTCAGTCATCGAGGGTGCCGGAGGTGGGGAGGCCCGGCGGTCCGCAGTCGCCCCAACGTACCTGTCGCGCCTCACGCCCGATGTGACACAGAGGGTCGAGCGGGCGGTCCGGGTCCGAGAAGCCGTTTCAGCTGCGAGCGGTCCGCGCCGATGAAGGGGTGTGATCCGTCGCCTGACAACCGTGCTGCTCGCTCTCGGCAGCTTCGCTCTCCCCTTCGCTGGCTCGACGCCTTCCGCGTCTGCCACCGGCACGCTGCGGCTCGCC
>JBBSGQ010000317.1:0-4368 GCA_038253965.1 Acidimicrobiales bacterium
GTCGATGGCCGTGGCGACCAAACGTCTGGCGGCGTCAGGCTTCCGCCCGCGAGGAACGTTGATCTACCTCGCTGTCGCTGACGAAGAAGCACTCGGCAACTGGGGCGCGAGCCATCTCGTCGAACACGAGCGCGACGCCGTTCGAGCCGATTATGTGATCACCGAGTCAGGCGGCATCCCCATTCCCGGCTTCGGCCCTGAAGGCGGGATCAAGTTGCCGGTGCTCGTCGGCGAGAAGGGGAACTTCTGGACCCGCTTGACGGTGAGGGGCCAGCCCGGCCACGGATCTCAGCCGTTCCGCACCGACAACGCGCTGGTCAAGGCGGCAGAGGTCGTCCGCCGCATCGCCGAGCACCGAGGGGACACCGACATCCACGACACGTGGCGCGCCTTTGTCGCGGGCCTCGACATCCCGGCTGAGCTGGCCGAGCCCCTGCTCGACCCGGACCAGTTCTGGGACGCCCTCGACCTTTTGCCCGACGGTTTGGCTCGCATGGCCCATGCATGCACGCACACGACCGCCTCGGTCAACATCGTCCACGGCGGTCAGAAGATCAACGTGATCCCCGACTCGGTCGAGCTCGAGCTCGACATCCGAACGCTGCCGGGGTGGGGACCAGCTGATGTCGAGGCGATGCTCGCCGACGCCATCGGCCCCGACCTTGTGGACCAGGTCCACATCGAGGTCCAGGGTGGGGACATGGCGACGTTGTCGGCGATAGACACGCCGCTGTGGGACACGCTCACGCGAACCACCAAGAAGTTCTACGCCGGGAGCACGACGATCCCGATGCTCATGGTCGGCGCCACCGACGCCCGTTTCTTCCGCCGCGTCGGCGCGACCGCGTACGGCTTCGGGTTGTTCAGCGAGAACCTCACCTACGAGGACTTCGCCACCATGTTCCATGGCCACAACGAACGGGTCGACACCGAGTCACTGCGGTTGTCCACCGAGCTCTGGGAAGCAGTCGCCAGGGATCTGCTTTTGCCGGCGTGACGATCCGAGCCGTGTTCTTCGACTTCGGAGGAGTGATCCTGTCGAGCCCGTTCGACGCGTTCGCCGACTACGAAAGCGAACACCGGTTGCCCGAAGGTTTCATACGCCGGTTGAACGCCACCAACCCGGACACGAACGCGTGGGCTCGCCTGGAGCGAAGTGAGGTGGACCTCGATGGCTTCGCCGATCTGTTCGAGGCCGAGGCTCGCACCGCCGGCCACAACCTCGATGGCCGTGCCGTGCTCGCTCTGCTGGCCGGAGAGCTTCGGGAGGAGATGGCCGAGGCGGTGCGGCGCTGCTCGGAGCGGCTCATCACCGCGCTGCTGACCAACAACGTCGGGGGCATGGACGAGAGTCGACGCTTCGCCGAACTTTTGGACTTGTTCGATCCGATCGTCGAATCGAGCAGGGTCGGGGTCCGCAAACCTGATGTGCGGTTCTACGAGATGGCTTGCGAGCTCGCCAAGGTCAGTCCGGCCGAAGTGGTCTTCCTCGACGACCTCGGCGTGAACCTCAAACCGGCCCGTGCACTGGGCATGACGACCATCAAGGTCTCTGACCCAAAGGCCGCGTTGGCCGAGTTGGAAGCGGTGGTCGGGTTCCCACTGGCCGGCTGACCCCCGGTCACCCGTGGGGCTACAGGCCTTCGAACGTGCGGACCAGCAGGTCCTCCTGCTCCTGGGTGTGGATGGCGCGGCTGCCGGTCGCCGGGCTGCCGGAACCGGCCCGGCTGACTTGGCGGTAGTCGACCCCCTCGGGCACCAGAGGCCAGAGGCGCTCGGACACGAAGGACCGCGGGCCCATGTTGTCTGGCTCTTCCTGCAACCAGACGACCTCCTCCGCGCTCGCATAGCTGGTGAGCAGGTCAGACATCCGTCGATACGGGAACGGATACAGCTGCTCGACCCGCAGGATCGCCGCCGGGTAGCCCTTGTCGTCGCGGCGGGCGACAGCCTCATGGCTGACCTTCCCGGAGCACACCACCAGCCGCTTCACCGCCGAGCGGTCCGACACGGAGGCGTCGTCCAGCACCTCTTCGAAGACACCTTCGGTGAGAGCATTGATCGGGGACCGGGCCGACTTCGCCCTCAGCAGCGACTTCGGCGTGATGATCACCAGTGGCTTGCGAACCTCTCGCCGCATCTGACGACGCAACAGATGGAAGTACTGAGCCGACGTCGACGGGTTGCAGACCTGCAGGTTGTCCTCGGCGCACAGGGTGAGGAAGCGCTCGATGCGAGCCGAGCTGTGCTCGGGACCCTGTCCCTCCAGACCGTGGGGCAAGAGCAAGGTGATGCCTGACGTCTGGCCCCATTTGTGCTCCGCCGCGGCGATGTACTGGTCGATGACGATCTGGGCACCGTTGACGAAGTCGCCGAACTGTGCCTCCCAACACACCAGCGCGTCCTTGTGGGCGACCGAGTAGCCGTACTCGAAGCCAACGGCGGCGTACTCCGAGAGCAGCGAGTCATAGATCCAGAAGTTGCCCTGCTCGGGACCGAGGTTGGCCAACGGGGTGTATTCAGCGCCCGTCTCGTAGTCGACCTGGACCGCGTGACGTTGCGAGAACGTACCTCGGCGCGAGTCCTGACCGGCGAAGCGGATGTCAGTTCCCTCGAGCAAAAGCGAGCCGAAGGCCATGGCCTCGGCCAGAGCCCAGTCGACCTCGCCGCTGTCGAACATCTTCGTACGCGTCTCGAACTGCTTGGCCAGCTTCGGGTGGATGTGGAACCCGTCGGGCGGAGTGGCCATCGCGGAGTTCACCCGCTTCAGCGACGCTGCATCGACGCCTGTCTCGACATGAGGCAACACACCCACGGCGGGCGGCAACGGCTTGGCCAGCACCTCGCCCTCCGGCTTGCGGTCGCGCGTCTCCTCCAACGCCACCTGAAGGCGGGAACTGAAGTCGTCGAGGGCCTTCTCCGCCTCCTCGATCGAGATGTCGCCTCGCTTGACGAGGGACTCCATGTAGAGCTTGCGGACCGAGCGTCGGGCGTCGATCCGCTTGTACATGAGCGGCTGCGTGTAGCTGGGGTCGTCGCCCTCGTTGTGACCGTGGCGGCGGTAGCAGACCATGTCGATGACCACGTCTTTGTGGAACCGTTGCCGATAGGCGAAGGCCAACCGAGCAACGCGGACACAGGCCTCGGGATCGTCGCCGTTCACATGGAAGATGGGGGCCTCGATCATCTTGGCGACATCGGTGCAGTACTCCGAGGAGCGGGCCGAGTCGGGCGCTGTGGTGAAGCCCAGCTGGTTGTTGATGATCAGGTGCACGGTTCCGCCGACCCGGTACCCCTTGATGGTGGAGAAGTTGAGCGTTTCGGCGACCACGCCCTGGCCGGCGAACGCCGCGTCTCCATGCACCAGGACAGGCAACACCGAGAACGCCTGAGGCTCGTTGATGAGGTCCTGCTTGGCCCGGACCATCCCCTCGACCACCGGATCGACCGTCTCCAGGTGACTCGGGTTGGCCGCGAGCTCGACGGGGATCACCTTGCCGTTGCGGCTCTGGAACTTGCCGGTCTGGCCGAGGTGGTACTTCACGTCCCCGGAGCCCTGAGTCGACTCGGGATCGACGTAACCCTCGAACTCCTGGAACAGCTGGTCATAGGACTTGCCCACGATGTTGGCGAGCACGTTCAGCCGGCCGCGGTGCGCCATGCCGATCATCGTCGAATCGAGGCCCCGGTCAGCGGCTTGCTCGAGGATCGCATCGAGCAGCGGGATGGCCGATTCAGCACCTTCGATGCCGAAGCGCTTCTGACCGACGTACTTCGTGCTGAGGAACTTCTCGAACGCCTCGGCTGCGTTGAGCCGGTCCAGGATGTGGCGCTGGTCCTCCGGATCGAGCTGAGCATCGACACCTTCGACCTGCTCCTGGATCCACTGCTTCTGCTCGGTGTCGGACGTGTGCATGTACTCGATCCCGACGCGACGGCAGTAGGCGTCGCGCAAGACCTTCAAGATCTCGCCGAGCTTCTGGCGGGTCCGTCCGGCAAGCCCGTCGGTGAGAAACTCCCTGTCGAGATCCCAGATCGTGAGGCCGTAGCTCGCTGGATCGAGCTCGCCGTGCATGTGCGGCTCCTTCCACGCCAACGGATCGAGGTCGGCGATGAGATGGCCCCGCACCCGGTGCATGTTGATGAGCGTCTGCACGTGGATCTGCTTCTCTTGTCGCGCCGCCTCACGATCGACCGGGTTGTCGTCGGGCAACCAGCGAACCGCTTCGTAGGGCACGCCGAGCGCACGGAACACACCTCCGTAGAAGTCGTCCTCGCCCATGAGCAGCTCATGGACCCGCTTCAGGAACAGACCCGACTCCGCGCCCTGGATGATCCGGTGGTCATAGGTGGATGAGATGGTCATCA
>JBBSGQ010000318.1:0-4366 GCA_038253965.1 Acidimicrobiales bacterium
GGGTGCGTCCTCCGCGGGGAGGTGTCCATCGGCGCGCACACCAGCCTCAACGCGGGCGCCTCGACGATCGGCAGGGTCACGATCGGCTCGGGCGTCCGCATCGCTACCGGCGTCGTGCTCGTTGGGGAGAGCCACCGCTTCGACGACCCCGATGTGCCGATCGCCTTGCAGGGCCTGAGCTCCGAGGGGGTCGTCGTCGACGACGACGTGTGGATCGGTGCCCACGTCACCGTGGTCGACGGTGTCCGGATCGGCGCGCACAGCGTCATCGGCGCCGGCGCGGTGGTCACCCGTGACGTCCCCGCATGGTCGGTGGCGGGGGGCGTGCCGGCCCGGGTGCTGCGTACGCGGCGGCTTCCGGCGGGGGGTCGACCGACGAGCGGCGCGCTCGAACGGTTCGACCGCAACGTCGCGACGCAATGGGCCGAGGTGCTCGAGCGCTGCGTCGACCGGGTGGACGGCGAGGTCACCTATCGCGACCGTCCAGGCGCCGAGTGGCACCCGCGCGCGTTGAACGACGCAGTGGAGATCGCCGGCGCCTTCGGAGCGGTTCCCCCGGTCGCGCCGCCCGAGGAACTGGCCCGGCGTATCGCGGCCCTCCAGGATCCGGAGTCGGGCCTATTCCTCGAGCCCGGTCACCGCCCGGGCACCGACCCGCTCGCGCCCTCTTCACACGAGTGGGACATGTACGGGCTCATCTCCTGCGGGTACGCCCTCGAGGTCCTCGGTCACGCGCCGTCCCACCCGATCCGGGCGGTCGAGGACTGCTCGACCGACCGCCTGCACCGACTGCTCGACCGCCTCGACTGGGGTCTCCTCGCGTGGCCGTCTGGCGCCTGGGTCGACGGGTTCGCCACCGCCGTCTACCTGAACCGCCGCCACCACGGATCGACCAAGCGTCACCCGCTGCTCTGGGGGTGGCTCCTCCAGGCGAACCGGGGCGGCGACGGCATGTGGGGCACCCACCTCGGCGAGGACAGCAGCTTCGACGTCGGCTGGCTCATGGCCGTCAACGGGTACTACCGGCTGACCCGGGGTGCCTACGCGCAGTTCGGGGTCGACCCGCCCCACCCTGAGGCTGCGATCGACACGGTGCTCGACCACGGCGGTCGGTACGGGTGGTTCGCCACGCGTGAGCGCAACGGGTGCAACGTGCTCGACGTCGTCCACCCCCTGTGGCTGCTCGGCCAGCAGACGTCCCACCGCAAGGCGGAGATCCGCGACGCGATCGGGTTCGTCCTCGGCGGGATCGTGGACGACTGGGTCGACGGTGAGGGGTTCCCGTGGCAGGTGGGCCACGACGAGCCTGGGCTGCAGGGCACCGAGATGTGGCTGTCGATCGTGCACCTCTGCGCAGCGGTGCTGGACCAGTCCGACGGCCTGTCCTGGACACCGCAGGGTGTGCACCGCCTCCCGCCGGCCATCGACGGTCCCTGACGACCACGGTGTCGGGATCGCCTCCAGCGTTGCCGGCCGACGTCTTGACCGGCGGCGGAGAGGGGACCGGCCGAGGCGTTCGGCGCTGGAGGTCACGGGAGATCGCTCTACTGCCTCCCAGACGAGTACCTCGGCGAGGTCTCGTTGCCGGTGAGGTCGGGCGGTCACGCCGCGCTGTCCTTGTTCCTCCATCCACCGGCAGAAAGCGGCGGTGGAGAATTCGTCCTTCGTGCCGGGCCGGGTGTGCAGCGTCTGGACGCTGACGCCGGCATCAGCGGCGATATCGCTCAGGCGGACCGACTCGTACGGGAGCGTTGAGAACCGTGGCCACGCCGCGTCGAGGAGCCGCGCCGCCGTCGCTTCGGACTGCTGCTGGCGCCGCACCATGCGGTAACGGCCGGCGGGTACTTGCCTTCGTTGACATTTGGATTGATCAGGCCCAACCGCCACTTACAGGCGATCCTCCTCAGCTCACAACGTCCCGGGAGCTGCCGTCGTCACACGAGACCCTCTCGGCTAGCTCCCGCAATGCGCGGCGACAATCCGCAGTCAGAGACCCGGAAGTCTTTCGCCTCGGAGGTCAGCGAGTTGCCGGTTGGAACAGCTCTACGACGTTGCCCGACGGGTCCTCGAGCAGGATCTGCTTGCCGCCGGGACCGGTCACGATGTCGTTGCGGAACTTCGCGCCGGCGTCGCGAAGTCGTCTCACGTCAGCGTCGATGTCGTCGACGACGAAGTGGATGCGGTTCCAACCGCCAGGCTCGGGCTTGCGACCGTCGGGCATCGGACGCCCCGCTGAGCTCTTCGGCCCTGCGAGCAGCAGCCGCAGGTTCCCGCGCTTGACGTCGGCGAACGTCGGCGATGCGCTTGTCAAGATCTCGAAGCCGAGCATCTCGCTGTAGAAGGCGATCGCCTCGTCGACATCATCGACCATGTAGCGGACGTTCACCATTTCATTGTTCGGCATGTGTCGACCTCCTCGTCGATGGTTGTCCAGCAGATGAAGCAGGAACCAGATGCGCGTCTCGAGCTCGCCCGCGGTACGTTCGAACGCGAGAAGGGTCGCCCGGTCGCGGGTCGATCTCGGCCACTGTGCCGTACCACTCGACCAGCTTCTCGGTCTCGGTCAGGAACGGCCAGATCGTCTCGGGGTCGCATCGATCCTTCTTCATCTCCTGGCAACAATTGGTGACTCGTGGTTACCCAATCTTGAGCGGGAATCCCCTTCCCTACTTCGCTCGCCTTGGCATTGCCTTTCCGCCGGATGTATTGAGGGCGACCGCGGCACGGATGAGCGCCTTGAACGCGCTCGCGTCGACCTTCTCCCCCTCATGAATGTCGATTGCGCGCCTTGTGTTCCCCTCGAGG
The DNA here is from genome assembly GCA_038253965.1 of Acidimicrobiales bacterium. Classification (GTDB taxonomy): domain Bacteria; phylum Actinomycetota; class Acidimicrobiia; order Acidimicrobiales; family Iamiaceae; genus JBBSGQ01. The sequence continues at coordinate 2,806 of JBBSGQ010000318.1, forward strand.
CTCGAGTTGAAGAGCTTGGCTGGGTCCTTCAACGAAGCCCCTTTGGCGAACGTGAGCTTCACGACGGACTTGTACGTCTCGCCGGTGCAGATGATCCCGTCGTGTGACCATGTGGGAGTGCCCGGGTTCGTCGGCTTCACCCACTTCACTTCCTCGACGACGTCCGGGTCTACCGCCTTGATGAGCTTGCGCATCCTGCTCAAGGTCTCCCCGCGCCAGTCCCCGAGCTCGGCGATCCTCTTGTCAATCCGCTCAGATGCCGGTTGGCCCTCTTTGGAATCCGACTCTTTCATGTTCTCCTCCCGAAAACGTCCAGTCTCCTCCAGGATGCCTTCAAACGTCAGCGCGAATGATCTTCGGATCGTCCCCGGCGGCACTGTCCCTGGCCTGCGCTCTCTACCGAGTTCTACCGCTGGCTTCCACCGGTCGTGCACCGTGCCGGCCGGGAGGAGAGACCGATCATGAAGGGCTATGTGGTCCGAAAGGGCAACCAGCACTACGCCGTCATCTATGAAGGCCTCGACCCCACTACCGGCCGAAACGGCGTCGCTGGCATCCGGCCGGACCTGATCGAGACCAAGCTGAAGCTCTCGCCGACCGACTCGCGGTCGAGCGGATGCGCGACCGATCACCTCTGCGCAGCAGCCTGACCGTCGGCGTGTACCTCACCCAACGGTGGCTACCGGGCAAGCGGGCGCGCTGCGGCCGAGCACGTGGGACAACTACCGACGCAACGTCGATCTCCACATCGTGCCGCGCATCGGTCGCGTTACGTTGCGGCACCTTCGGCCCGATCACGCCGAAGGGCTCTACGCCCGCGCTGCTCGCCGGCGGCAACGACGCTCGAATCGACCTTCGGCCTGTGAGTCAGATCGTTGCGGTCCCAGCCGGTCCGTACCTCTCCGTGCCCGCCTGTTGAGCGTCACCCAGCAGAAGATCATGCCGAAGGGGTCAGACGATCTCACTGGTTTGCAGGACCGGCTGGATCGTCGTGTAGTTGGCCACGTCGGCCATCACCTCGGCCGTTGCCTCGGTGGCCATCGCCGCACCCATCGCTTCCACCGACTCGAACCGGAAATGCACCGCGGCGACGTACGGACCGTCGACACCCTTGTCGATCTCGGCACTGTCTAGCCCCCACGTCTTCACCGCCAGTGGGACGTGTCGGTTGCGGTAGTAGTCGTGGTCGAAGGTCGCGCCCTCGGTCACCGGATACAGAACGGAAAGTCGGATCACCCGGGTGAAGTTACATTCTCGAACGCAAGTATCAAATTGAAGCTCGACGACTCGACCGGCGAGCGCCGGTAATCGAAGGGGGAGACGCCGTGGAGACCTGGCTGGGGCAGTACTGCATCAACGTGAGCGATCTCGACCGGGCCGTCGCGTTCTACGAGACGCTCGGTCTCACCTGTACGAGCCGTACGGAGATCCCTCAGGCCGACGAGGCGATCATCGAGCAGCCCGGCAAAGGCTCCAAGCTGCAACTCGCACAGCAGAAGAACGCCGACGGTCGCATCGACATGGGCAGCGCGTTCTGGAAGCTGTACGTCAACACGAACGA
>JBBSGQ010000319.1:0-4358 GCA_038253965.1 Acidimicrobiales bacterium
GAGCCGAGCGCCACGATCGATCTCGCCGGCAGCGAGGATCCGGGCGCCAGGCGGCTCTCGGACCCGATGTACGTGCGGGACCCGATCGTGATCGGTGCCGTGCGCTGGCGGTTGTGGGTCCACAGTGACGAGCCCCGCCCGCCGACGATGACCCGCTCTCCCAACTCGATGCGGTCGGTGAAGTCGAGACGATGACCATCGGTGATCACGCAGCCGGGGCCGATGAGCAGGCGCGGGTCCGTTGGAGTCACGGGGTCGGGATCGACTATCGAGTTCAGCTCGTTGCGGCGCAGGAGCTCGGACCATCGGCCGATGCGGACCTCAGCGCCGCCCCGCACGAGGTTGAACGAGCCGATGCGGACGTGATCGCCCATCTCCAGCCGGCCGACGTCGATGACCACGTTGCCGTGGCCGATGATCGTGGCCTCACCGATCTCGCATTTGCGGGCGGCGAGCACGCTGAGGCCGATTCGCACATCGCGGCCGATCCGAAACCCGAAAAGCCGGCGGTACACCGGGATCTTCACGGAGTTCGGCAACAGCGCGACCATTGCGTGGATAACGAGACTGGTGCGGCCGCTCATCCTGTCTCCAACAGCGCCTTGGCCATGGCGTCGGCGGCCTGCTCGACCGTGTAGCGGGCCAGGCAGTGCTCGCGCCCGGCGCGGCCCATCCGCTGACGGAGCTCGGCGTCGGTGAGCAGCCGATGAAGGCCATCCCGCCACTGCTCGGGGGAGGTGGCAGGGAGGTGCGTGACTCCGGCCTCGCCGATCTCGGCGGCGCCGCCGATCGGTGACGCCACGAACGGCACCCCGCATGCCAGGTACTGCACCGACTTGAGACCCGATTTCCCACGAGCCCAGGCGTCGTCACGCAATGGGTACAGGCCGACATCGAGCGACGCGAAGTCCTCGGGCTCGCGGACCAGTGACCAAGCGACGTTGTCGATCGGCAGCGGTCCGCCGTCGATGCGTGATGCTCCTGCGCCGACGATGCGCAACCGGAACGGGACGTCCTCGTGGAGCGACCGCAGCATCGGGATCAGCGGCTCGAGGTACTGCCAGGTGGAGTGGCTGCCGATCCAACCGACGACGAGCTCGCCGTCATGGCTCCTCGCCCGGGGCCGGAACTGACCGGTGTCGACCGCCGGAGGTACCAGCCTGGCGACGGCGCCGCGTTGCTCGACGAAGTCGACGATCGCCGACGCGCCGCACGTCACCACGGTGGCTCGATCGATGAGGGCGAGCGTCTTCGTGGGCCACTTCGCCCAGCGGGCGACACGGCCATACGTCGGGCTGTGGTAGCCCATCCAGGTCGCGTCGTCGAGGTCGAGGACCATCGGTGTACGTGCAGGACCGGTGATCAAAGCTTCGAAAACCGCCGGACCGGCGAGCATCGCCTCTCGCTGGACGAGAACTGCGTCGTAACGTCGCACCGACCAGGCGTCGCTGACACGCCGGGCGAGGCCGCGGGCAATTCCGGCAACCGTCGCCGGGACGCGATGGCGGTCGTACAAGGCACGGTACGCGGGCCCGTCCAGGAAGGGGGCCAGGTCGACGTCGATGCCCCGCTGCGCAAGCGCCGGCCGGAGCTGCTGGATCCGGAATCGGGTGGCCGCCGACTCGACGGGATACGAGGCGAGCGCAAGGACCCTCATGGCCCGCCGATCAGTTCGCGATAGAGGGCACGCATGTCTCGCACCAGCCGATCATGACTGAACCGCTCGGCAACCGTCTCCCGACCGGTGGTGGCCATCGCGGTGACCGCCTCCCGGTCGGAGAGCGCCCGTTCGATTCCCGATGCGAGGGCTTCTGCGTCGAGCGCGGTGACGAGACCGGTCACGCCATCCTCCACCACGAAGCGCACCCCGCCCACGTCCGTCGCGACCACTGGGCGGGCCGCCGCGAGGGCTTCGATGAGCGCCACCGGGGTTCCCTCATTGCGGCTCGTGAGCACGACGACGTCCAAGTCGCTCATCGCAGACGCGACATTAGTAGCCCATCCGAGGAAGTGGACTCGGCGCGCCAAGCCGAGCGCCGCCGTCCGCTGCTCCAAACCGTGTCGTGACGGACCGTCGCCGAAGATCGCGACGTGAACATCGGGCAGACGGGCCGCTGCGTCGAGCAGGAGCTCGATGTTCTTGATCGGCACCAGCCGCCCCACCGCGCCGATGAGGGGCACCGCAGCCGAGAGGCCGAGCTCGCGGCGCAGCGCACCGACCGGCGCGGTCACCGCGAGGAAGCGCGTCAGATCGAGGCCGAGCGGTATCACCCGGTATTGGTCCGGTCGACCGATGCCCAGCGCCAGAAGCTGATCGCGGACCTGCGGGCTCACCGCGATGAGACGGTCGGTCCGCTTGGCCAGTTGACGTTCGATCTCGATGAAGCCGCGTTGCTTGGAGGGCGAGAAGTAGCCCTGCAACACGTGGCCGTGGAACGTGTGCACGAGGACCGGGCGCTTGCCCGCTCGGGAGACGCAAACCGATCGACCCACGGCGCCGGCTTTCGCGGTGTGAGTGTGCACCAAGGCCGGACGGGTGCGTCGCACCAGCCGGAAGACCGCGCTGACCGCCCGCGCGTCTTGTGCGGGGTCGAGGCCTCGGGTGAGTGGCAGTCGGTGAACCTCGAGGTCGGGGTGACTCATCTCGCCTTCGTCGCTCGCCGGCTTCCCGGCGCCCAACACTGTCGGGAACTCGTCTCTGAGCCGGGCGGTCAGCAGCAAGGCCTGCTGCGCCGGTCCGCCGACGTTGAGCCGAGTGATCAGCCGCAGCACCGACGGAGCGGCGGTTGCGCTACCAGCCTTCACGGCGCAGGAAGACCTCGAGGGTGAGCAGGGTCCACAGTGCATGTCCCAGGTTGTCGCCGCTCTGGTGCCGAGCGACCAGCGCCCGCACCGCGTCGCGATCACAGCACGAGCCGACCCGCGCCTGAGGGCTGAGGAGCTGTGCTTCGACGTATGACCTGAGATCGGTGCGGAACCATCTGTCGAGCGGCACGCCGAATCCCCGCTTGCGGCGGTGGAGGATCGACCGGGGAAGGAGGTCGCGCACCGCAGCCTTGAGCACCCGCTTCATCGACAGGCCGCGCACCTTGTGCGTGGCCGGGAGGCGAGCGACGAACTCGACAAGGTCGGTGTCAAGCAGCGGGGAGCGCACCTCGAGCCCATGCGCCATGGCCATGCGGTCGACCTTGGGAAGGAGATCGTCGAGCAGGTACGTGTCGATGTTGAAGTGGAGCAGGCGGTCGAGCACGGTTGCGGCCCCGTCGGTCTCGTCCCATCTGGTCCGGTAGCGCTTGTGAGCCCATTCCGATGCGGTCGGCCGTAGCTGCCGCCGCCAGTCGTCCGGCACGTAGCTGATCCACGAGAGATATGCGTCGAAAGGGTCGGCATGGGCTCGAGCGAGCATACGGTCGACACTCCCGATGCGACCGCTGAACAGTGTCGGCGGCAGCGTGCGCACGGCTTGCGCCACCGCCTGCACCACGCCACCCGGCAGCGAGCGCGCCCGATCGATGGCCATGGCTGCAACGAAGCGCTCGTAGCCGGCGAACAGTTCGTCGCCACCGTCACCGGACAGAGCGACTGTGACGTGCTGACCGGTCATCTCCGAGAGCAGGAACGTCGGCAGCGCGCTCGAGTCGCCGAAGGGTTGGTCGTGATGATCGACGAGCCGCTCGATGAGCTCCGCCTTGTCCGGCCGCACGACGAACTCGGTGTGGTCGGTGTGGAACAGGGTGGCGACTTGAGCTGCGAACCCACGTTCGTCGAAGCCCTCCATGTCGTCGAAACCGATCGTGAACGTTCGCACTCGTGACGGACTCAACCGAGCCATGAACGCGACGACAGCTGACGAGTCGACACCGCCGCTGAGGAACGCTCCCACGGGAACGTCGGCCTCCAACCGGCGATCGACGGCATCGCACAAGAGCCTGCGGACCTCGCGGCGGGCTTCCTCGAAGTCGATGTCGAGCGTCTCGCATCCGTCGATGCCCGGCAGCGGGAGCGTCCAGTACTGCTGGAGGTCGACGGCACCGTCGGCGTCGAACGTCAACACATGGGCAGGTGGTACGCTCATCACACCAGCGAAGAACGTGCGTGGGGTCGGCACGTAGCCGAATGTCAGGTACGCGTCGATGGCCTCGTCGTCGAGGCGACGCGGAACCGCGGCATCGGTGATCACTGCCTTGATCTCGCTCCCGAACACCAGCTGGCGACCGTCGGTCCAGTAGTAGAGCGGCTTCTTGCCGAAGCGGTCCCGCCCGAGGACGAGGCGCTGCCGACGGTCATCCCACAGCGCGAAGGCGAACATCCCGTCCAACCGTCGGCACAGCTCGATCGGTTCGAGGTCCTCGGCGAGA